>JAFGUY010000100.1 GCA_016938245.1 Candidatus Omnitrophota bacterium
ACAAAGAGAGAGAATCGAAAAAGCGCTTGAAAAAGTAAGGCCCATGTTGCAGGCTGACGGAGGCAACGTTGAGCTGGTTGAAGTAACGGCGGATGGAGTAGTGAATCTTAAACTTCAAGGAAGTTGTGGAAGTTGCCCGATGAGCTCGATGACTTTAAAAATGGGGATCGAAAGGATTATAAAAGAGGATGTGCCGGAGGTAAAGGAAGTTATCGCAATATAATAGAGGTTTTAAATTTAATGAAAACAATAAAAGAGATAAATGAGAAGATTAAAAAAGGCGAGGTCGTTGTAGTTACTGCCGAAGAAGTTATTGACCTTGTGCGCAAAAAGGGGACAAAAAAGGTTTCCCAAGAGGTAGATGTTGTTACCTGTGGGACGTTTGGCCCGATGTGTTCTTCCGGAGCATATTTTAATATCGGCCACTCTAAGCCCCGTATAAAAGTAGGCGGCGGTGCATGCAAGTTAAATGATGTTCCCTGCTATACCGGTTTTGCGGCAGTAGATATTTATTTAGGGGCAACAGCTTTGCCTGATGATGACCCGCGCAATAAGGTCTATCCTGGAGAATTTAAATACGGCGGGGCGCATGTGATCCAGGAGCTAGTTGCCGGAAAAGATGTCCGTCTGGAAGGGGCTGCTTACGGCACAGACTGTTATCCGCGCAGGAAATTAGAGACGTTAATAAATATCAAGGATATGAATGAAGCAGTGCTTTTTAATATCCGTAATGCTTATCAAAATTATAACGTTGCGGTCAATTTATCCGATAAGCCGATATATACTTATATGGGGATGCTTAAGCCTAATTTAGGGAATGCTAATTACTGTTCTGCCGGGCAACTCTCTCCTTTATTAAAGGATCCGTATTATCGTACAGTAGGGATCGGTACAAAAATATTCTTAGGCGGCGGGGTAGGGTATGTGGCTTGGCAAGGGACTCAGCATAATCCGTCTATACCGAGAAAGGAAAACGGGATACCACAGGCGCCCGCAGGAACAATTGCGGTTATCGGTGATTTAAAACAGATGAGCCCTAACTGGCTGGTTGGTACAAGTATGCTTGGTTACGGGGCAACGCTTATTGTAGGGATAGGGCTTCCTATACCTGTATTGGACGAGGATGTTATCAAATGCGCAGCAGTTGAAGATAAAGACATATACGCGCAGGTTGTAGATTATAGCGTAAATTATCCTAATTGCGTACCCGGATCTTTAGGTGAAGTTAATTATGACCAACTTAAAAGCGGGAAGATTATTATACAGGGTAAGGAAGTTTTAACCGGTAACCTTTCCAGCTATTCTAAAGCGCACGAGATTTGTGAAGAGCTTAAGAAATGGATTAAGAAAGGGGATTTTATTTTAAGCGAGCCGGTAGCGCCTTTACCTAATGCAAATTCAGGCTACGGATTTAAAATGCTTAAAGAAAGGCCGGTATTAAAGAAAGAGGAATAAGAATGGTTTCAAAAAGAATAGTCTTGCATTTTCCGCATCGTTTAGTTAACCAGCCGATTGTTTACAGGTTGGTTAGAGAATATGATTTGCAATTTAATATTCTCAAAGCCTTTGTAACTCCCGAAGAAGAGGGGCTTATGGTTTTGGAGCTTAGCGGAAAAAGGGATAATTTTGATAAAGGCATCGAATATCTAAAGAGCTGCGGAGTCAAGATGCAGCCTTTAAGTCAGGATGTGGTAAGGAATGAAACTAAGTGCACCCACTGCGGGGTATGTGTTCCAATGTGCCCGACTGAAGCGCTTACAATAGACAAACAAACACGTAAGGTAAAGTTTGATAATAAAAAATGTATTGCCTGCGAGTTATGCGTTAAAATCTGCCCTCCGCGTGCCATGGAAGTGCATTTCTAATATTTGATAATATGAAAAAAGTTTATTTAGATTATGCAACGACTTCTCCTTGCGATCCTTTGGTATTGAAGGCTATGGAGCCTTTTTTCTTTGATCGGCCCGGTAATGCCTCGAGTATGCATTCTTTCGGGCAAGAGGCAAAAAAGGGGGTAGAGGATAGCCGGGATAGCCTTGCTTCGTTTATAGGAGCGCGGCCGGAAGAGATAATTTTTACTTCGTGCGGTACAGAGTCAAATAATAATGTTATCTTCGGAGTTTCTTCTGCGCTAACAGATAAAGGCAACCACATCATTACTTCTGCTATTGAACATCACGCTGTATCTGAGCCGTGCGGTTACCTTGAAAGGAAAGGATATAAAGTTACATATTTAAAAGTAGATAAAGACGGGTTAGTTTCTCCTGAAGATGTAAAGAAGGCGGTTACTGATAAGACTATACTTATTAGTATTATGCATGCCAATAACGAAATCGGCACAGTTCAACCTATCAAAGAGATTGGGAAGATAGCCAGAGAACGCGGAGTTTACTTTCATACTGATGCAGTGCAGACCGTAGGGCACATACCGGTTAATGTAGATGATTCTAATGTTGATTTTCTTTCTCTCTCTGCGCATAAGTTTTATGGCCCCAAAGGCGTAGGTGCCTTGTATATAAGAAAAGGGAGCCGTATAGATAAATTCTTCTACGGCGGAGACCAGGAAAAAGGCAGAAGGGCCTCAACTTATAATACTTCGGGTATTGTTGGTTTAGGGAAGGCTATAGAACTATGCCGTAAAAATATGGGTAATGAGATAAAGGTCCAGTCAGCTCTTAGGGATAAAATGATTCGAGAAATACCCCATCTAATCCCTGAGGTCAAGCTTAATGGCCATCCTACGTTGAGGCTCCCTAACAATATAAATTTCTCCGTAAAATATATTGAGGGTGAATCAATACTCTTAAGCCTGGATATGCTGGGCATTGCCGTTTCCACCGGATCTGCCTGTACCTCAAGCTCTCTGGAGACATCGCATGTTCTTTTAGGTATAGGATTAGACCATGCTACTGCCCACGGTTCATTAAGGATTACCATCGGAAGATGGACAAAAGAAAGCGACGTAAACTATTTTTTAGAAAACCTACCTAAGGTTGTCGAAAGGCTACGCGCCATGTCTCCGCTTTATGATAAAAAATAATCATGGAAGAAAAAATAATCGGGCTGCTTAAAAAACATCAGGGGTATCTCTCGGGAGAGGAATTAAGCCAGCTTCTTAAGGTAAGCAGGCAGGCATTGTGGAAGCATATACAATCATTAAAAGAGCTGGGGTTTGATATTGCTGCAGTCCCCCATTTAGGCTATCGCCTTGTTTCTGTGCCGGATAGATTATATGATTTTCAAGTTTATCAGGGGCTTAAGACAAAAATCTTCGGCAAAAAAATCCTCTATTTCGATTCTTTAAGTTCTACTATGGATATGGCTACACAGCTTGCCTTTAAAAAGGCGCCGGAAGGAACTGTAATTTTAGCAGAGACTCAGACTAAAGGTAGAGGGAGGATGGGGAGAATCTGGCATTCTCCCAAATATAAAGGGCTTTATTTCTCCTTGATTTTAAGGCCGAAGATATCTTTGGGTAAAGCACCGGTAATTACCTTGCTTGCAGGTGTTAGTATCTGTGAGGCAATCAAAGATTTCACCGCGCAGGAAGCGCAGATTAAATGGCCGAATGATATCCTATTGCGTAATAAGAAATTAGGGGGGATACTCACCGAAATTAAAGCAGAAGTTGATGAGGTTAATTTTATAATTATCGGAGTGGGTTTAAATATAAATAACGATAAAAAGTCTTTAATATATGGTGCAACCAGCTTAAGGCAGGAGAAAGATGAGGAATTGAACAGGCTGACATTATTCCAGAACATCCTCTATAGATTTGAGGTTAATTATCTTCTTTTTCAGAAGAAGGGTTTTTCTACGGTTATTGAAAAATGGCGGCAACTCTCATCTACTTTAGGCAAGAGAGTTAAGGCATATTCGCATAAAGAACATATCGAAGGAGAGGCAGTTAATATTGATTCTGACGGAGGATTATTAATCAGGTGTGATTCAGGCCTAACGCAAAAGGTTACCGCAGGAGATGTAATGCATTGCCGTTAAGTCGAGCAATGTAAACCATTAATATCTAACTAGTTGACAATTCCGTTCCGCCTTTTATAATAAGCGTATGCTTAAAGTAAAATGCGGGATTTTTTTTGTTTTATTCTCTATTTGTTCCTTGCCTCTCTTTGCCGGGCAAGAGGATGTTGTTTTTGATAAGATTGTGGTCTTAAAAAATAAAGAAACTGTTGAAAGCCTTTATTCTTTAAGCGACGATAACCTCGAATCTCTTCCGTTTAGCTCTCCTGTAGAATCTTTAAATGTAACGCTCCTTAACCTCCAGTCGCGCTCCCCTAATAGCTCCATACAGGCGGATTTTTCTTTGCGCGGGTCTAATTTCGAAGGTACGCGGATACTTCTTAACGGCCAGCGTATTAATGACCCGCAAACAGGCCACCATAATTCTGACATCCCTATTACTAAAGAGGATATACTTAATATTGATATTTTATCCGGGTTTTCTCCTTTGAGTTTCGGCCCTGATGCAATAGGAGGGGGAGTAAATTTCGTAACTAAAAGGCCTAAAGGAAGAAAAGTTATTTTGGAGCTCTCAGGCGGAGAATACAGCTCTTACAGCCAGTTATTCAGCATAAGCGATAAAATAAATAACTTAGGAATAAGGTTTTCCCTTGAAAATAGGGGCTCAAGAGGTTTTAGCGAGGATACTGATTTTAAGAAATTTACCGCCAGTATGGCCTCTTCTTTAGATATCCCTTTAGGTTCTTTTGACCTTGATTTCGGATATCAGGATAAAGAATTCGGAGCCTATGATTTTTATACTCCCGGGTTAGGTTATCCTTCCAAGGAATGGACAAAAACATTTCTTTTAAATAGCGGGTTTAATCTTAATAAAGGAGATTTGCTTATCAAACCGAATTTTCTCTGGCGCAGGCATTTTGATAAATTTATGCTTGATAAGACACAGGTTCAAAGCAAATACCTTGCTCATCACCGCACAGATATTTATGCCCCCGGTATTTATTTTAATAAAGAGGGTACATTCTTAGGAAAATTAGGGTTAGGCTTTGAATACCGCCAAGAAGAGATAGATTCTACTACCCTCGGCAAACACTCCCGGATGCAAAAGAGCATATTTATTGACGACGAATACAGTTTCAATGACCGCTTATCCCTAAGTTCTATTTTTAGAATTGATGACTATAGCGCAACAGGTGCCTCCTATACCGGCTCAGTTAGATTATCAAGCGAGATTATAAAAGATAATTTTATACACGCAGGAGTTGTTAGGGCAATACGCATCCCCAGTTTCACCGAGCTTTATTATAATGACGGAATAACAATAGGCAATCCGGGCCTCTCTCCCGAGAAATCTTTGACTTATGAAACAGGGCATTATTATAGAAAGGGGGCTTTTTCATTAGGTTCGGTGGTTTTCTTAAGAAATGAAAATAATTTTATTGATTGGGTAAAGGTTGGGAAAAATTGGGAAGCAAAAAATATTACTTCCTCTAATGTTTTCGGAATCGAAGAGAATATTCAGTATGTATTCAATGATCGGTTCAATTTAAAAGCAAATTACGCTTATATTAATAAAAGCAAAAACAATAATGGATATACTTATAAATACGGAGAAAATTATGCCCGGCATTTAATGAGCCTCATATCCGTATTCAAATTTGATTTTGGGATCCAGGAGATCGGGTTTACCTATAAAAAAACTCCTTCTCGCAATGGTTGGTTTCTTGCACATGCAAAGATTAATTATAATCTTAATAAACATAGCAAGATTTTTATTTCCGCTACTAATATTTTTAATGTAGAATATCAGGAGATAGCCGGCATACCGTCACCCGGCAGATGGGTTGAGGGAGGGTTAAGGGTAGAATGGTAAGATTCCCAGAGATAAACAGCGATTATATAAAACAGCATGATTATTTCATGCTTTTTGAGACTAAGCTTTGCGATAGCAGTAACTTTATGAGCTATTTATTTGTTAATCCGGTTAAAATCATAAAAGCCGATGATTTTAAGGATGTCAAACGTGCCTTCCGCGATATCGAGAAATATTCCAAAAAATTCTATTTAGCGGGATATTTTGCCTATGAACTGGGGTATTATTTTGAGAGGGAGATTTTTGAAGGCAAAAATCACTCTAAAATTCCCCTAATCCATTTAGCCGTATTTGATAAAAGATTTTATTTTAACCATAGGACCGGGAAGACCAACATGAACAATCCCGATGTATTTGCTTCTGCCACTACGAAAGAAGGATTTTCTATCCGTAACCTGGAATTGGATATTACTGCCGAAGAATATAAAGATAGGGTTTTAAAAATAAAAGAATACATAAGAAAAGGAGATACTTACCAGGTAAATTTTACTGCTAAATACAATTTTGATTTTTCAGGATCAGCTTTTAAATTATATAGCGCATTAAACAAAAGGCAGCATGTCCAATACAGCGCTTTGTGCAAATTAAAGGGCAACTATATCATCTCACTTTCTCCGGAGCTATTTTTAAGAAGAAAAGGTTTAAAGATTTATTCCCAGCCGATGAAAGGTACTATGGCAAGAGGAAAAAATGCCAAAGAGGATAGGGAGAGTATAAATAGGCTCAAAGAGAGTATAAAAAATAGATCAGAGAACCTGATGATTATAGATTTAGTGCGCAATGATTTAGGAAAGGTTTCTGAAATTGATAGCGTTAAGGTATCAGAGCCATTTAAAATAAGAAAATATGAAACTCTCCTGCAGATGACTTCGCAGGTTAACGGCAAATTAAGAAAAAACACTACTTATTTCGATATATTCAAGAATATTTTTCCCGGGGGTTCGGTTACCGGAGCGCCTAAAATAAGGACAATGCAGATTATTGAAGAGCTTGAATTATCCTCGAGAGGCGTATATTGCGGAGCCCTAGGTTTTATTTCTCGGGGGAAAGAGGCGGTATTTAACCTGCCTATACGCACTATTTCTATTCTTGGCAACAGAGGCGAGATGGGTATTGGAAGCGGCATTGTTTATGATTCTTCTTTCGATGACGAACTTAGAGAGTGTAAATTAAAGGCCGGGTTTCTTACCGGGATATGCAATGATTTTGGCCTAATTGAAACTATCTTTTGGGATAATGGTTTTAAGTTTCTCAAAGAGCACTTAAAAAGGATGAAGGCATCAGCAGGGTATTTTGGTTTTTCTTGTAATCTTGCCGGTATACACGGTGAATTAGAGAAATTAGAGAGAAAGTTTATTCAGGGTAAACAGTACAAGATAAGGTTGCTTTTGAATAAAAGCGGGCGCATAAATAAGGAATTCTCAGAGATTAGAATAATTGAAAGCGTAAAACATCTTGCTATCTCTAAACAGAAAATAGATCCGGAAAATGTTTTCTTATACCATAAGACTACTAACCGTATTCTTTATGACCGGGAATATTCGTATTACAAAATGCTGGGGTATTTCGATGTTATTTTTCTTAATACGAGGAATGAAATTACAGAAGGAGCAATTTCCAACATAATCATTGAAAAAAATGGCCGGCTTTATACCCCGCCTCTATCATCTGGTTTACTTGCTGGTATTTACAGGGGTTATCTTTTAAAGAGGCACAAGGTTAAAGAAAAAGTTATGTTTCTGCCTGATCTTTTTAATGCAAAGAGGGTTTTTTTATGCAATTCCGTACGAGGTATTATAGAGGTGAAACTTGAAATTTAGTTGACAAATCAGGAAAATAGTGTATACTTTTCACTAGTGCATTGTGACATTAGTTTCTGATATCATCATAGAATCGCGAAAGTTTTTCGCGTGCCTTGTTCTTTGTAAACTGCCAGGT
>JAFGUY010000001.1 GCA_016938245.1 Candidatus Omnitrophota bacterium
GCAGGGTCTCTCTTAATTTTCAAAGAAATTCGTTTCTTTATATAGAAAACTATATTATTAACAGTAATACTATTATACGAGGAGGAAAAGAGATGAAAAAGGTTTATTTATTATTTTTAGGATTGGCATTGGTCCTCTCCGGATGTGTTGCCCGTACCTACCAGTTAACTCAGGACAGGGTTGACCAGAGTCTCTCTGAAGGAAACCGCGGGTATATTATGGGAAGCCGCACCGGGGCTGAACCCGAGAGAAAAACGGAAAGAACAGTGCGGGTTTTTGAATTCGAATTAGGAAAATCGCAGAAAGTCAAAGAGGCTGCCCCTAAAACAGATACCCTTGTTTCGGATTATGTTCCTGCAACTGATTTTGAGGATAATTTGGCGCCGGAGCTAAAAATAGAGAGCGTTTCTTTTCAAAAATATAAAGTAGAGAAGAACGATACTTTGCAGAAGATTTCACAGAAGTTTTACGGAACTACTAAAAAATGGCCCAAAATATACGAAGCAAATAGAGATACGCTTAAGGCCTCGGATAAACTTTATCCCGGACAGGTACTAAATATACCCGAAGAAGGTATTAAAAAAGAGGCGGAATTATTAAAAGAGACTACGGAAAAAATAAAATAAAAGATTTTAAATGGATAAGTTAATAAAACTACAGAGCCATAAAGAAGCTTACGCGCTCTGCGGGTTGCATGATGCAAATATCAGGCTCATTGAAAAAGCGTTCAAGGTAAAGATTACCCTGCGCAACGAACACCTTAAGGTAAGCGGTACTGCTACTAACATAAAAAAATCCGTAGAGCTAATCGATTACTTACTGGATGCCTTAAGGGCAGGAGAGGATAATATCGGAGAGCTAGATTTATCCTGCCTAATCTCTAATTTTAAGAAGCCAAAAAGAGAAGAACTTTCTTTAGGTAGCCAGATCGGCCCTAAAACCTTAGGCCAGCGCGGTTATGTTGAGGCAATAAGAGAATACGACATTGTCTTTGGGATCGGGCCTGCAGGCACAGGCAAAACCTATCTTGCCATGGCCTCTGCTGTCGAAGCCCTGAAAAAACAGGAAGTCAGAAGAATTATTCTTACCCGCCCGGCAATTGAAGCAGGAGAATCTCTGGGGTTTTTACCCGGAGATATGCGCGAAAAAATCTCGCCTTACTTAAGGCCCTTGTATGATGCCCTGTATGACATGATGGAGGCAGAAAAAATAGAAAAATACTTAGAGACCGGGATTATTGAGGTTGCGCCATTAGCCTACATGAGAGGCAGGACATTAAATGATGCGTTTATAATCCTCGATGAAGCCCAAAACTGCACTGCAGAGCAGATGAAGATGTTTTTAACGCGGTTAGGGTTTGACTCCAAAGCGGTAATCACCGGAGACATTACCCAGAGCGACCTCCCTGCCGGTAAACCCGTCGGCTTACTTCAGGCCCAAGACATATTAAGCGGAATTAAAGATATAAAGTTCGTATATTTTACCGGACAGGATGTAGTAAGGCACGCATTAGTGCAAAGGATAATCGAAGCATATGATAAAGTTGTTAAAAAAAATTAGGCTAAGCGGGTTGTTTTTGGCCCTATTAGTTTTTATATTGGGGCATATTGCCGGCATAAATCCTGTGGCGCCGTTTTTTCTTTTATCCATCTATTTATACTGTAAATTAAGAGGGTTAATCGTAAAAAATGCAAGTCTGCTTAACCTCTCCCTTTTATTTTTAATAATTTTTACCAGCGGTTACCTTATCCTAACCAATAATCTCCCGCTTTATTTTATACCGTTTTCAGTTGTACCGATGCTTTTAATGCTCCTCTTTTCAAGCTTAGAGCTGTCTTTAATTATCCCGCTTGCTGCCGCAGTATCTTTAAGCGTAACAGGTAAGTTCTCTTTGGAGTTAATCCCGCTTTTTCTTACAAGCGCTATATTAAGCGCCCTGCTTGTAAAAGGAGCGCGTAAACGCAGTACAATCATCCGCGCAGGCGCCATTTCCGGGCTTGCCCAGCTGGTTATATTTATATTCACCCGCTCCCCTGAAACAGGCTTATCATATCAAGGAATTTATTTCTTAATTAACGGGCTCATCTCAAGCATAATAGTTTTAGGGGTACTTCCTATATTTGAATACCTCTTCGGTGCCATAACCAATATCAGCCTGCTGGAACTGGCGGATTTTCACCAACCGCTTCTAGAGCGTTTAATACAGGAAACCCCCGGGACTTACCACCATAGCCTGATTGTCGGAAACCTGTCGGAAACTGCCTCAAGGGCAATAGGCGCTAATGCGCTTTTAAGCCGGGTAGGGGCTTATTATCACGATATAGGAAAACTCCAGAAGCCGGAATATTTCAGCGAGAACCAGGATAAAACCGCCAGTAAACATGATGCCTTTTCTCCGGCAATGAGCAAGCTCGTGATTATGAAACATGTAAAAGAGGGAGTAGGGCTGGCAAAAAAATATAAGCTTAACCCGGCACTAATAGATTTTATAGAGCAGCACCACGGCAAAAGCCTGGTCTATTATTTCTATCTTAGGGCGCTGGAAAATCCCAAAGAAGATCAGGAAGTAGAAGAAGAGGGATACCGTTATCCCGGCCCGAAACCAAGATCCAAAGAAACGGCGATAGTCTTATTGGCTGATTCGGTTGAGGCAGCAGCAAGGTCTTTAAAAGACCCTGACCCTGCGGCAATAGGAGACCTGGTACATAAAATTATTAATAATAAATTTATCGACGGCCAGCTTGATGAATGCGACCTTAAGCTAAAAGACTTAGAGAAAATTTCGGCAGTATTTATAAAACTCCTCTGCGGAATATACCATAGCCGCGCAAGTTATCCTGAAAAAGAAAACAATCAAATCTAAGAAAAGAAAAAAAACGGTACGTCTATTATGATAAACCCCGTTAGAAACCTTAAAGAGACAACTAATAGACACGGTGTTTCTAACAGGGTAAATATAGCCGTAATAAACCTTCAAGAAAAGGCCTTGGTGTATCCTAAAGCAATAAAGAAACTGGTTAAGCGGGTCTTAAAAGAAGAGAGGATAAAGGCCGGCGCAGAGATAACCGTATCGATAGTAAATGACCGTATAATCCGTAAACTCAACATGCTTTACTTAAAAAAAGACCTGCCTACGGATGTTTTGGCGTTTAATTCTACGGAAACTTTCGATAAAAACAATCTTTATGCCGATATAATAGTCTCTTCAGATACGGCGGCATATAATGCTAAGGTATTTAATACCACTTTTAACTTCGAGCTTAAGCTTTATGTAATTCACGGTTTACTGCATCTTTTAGGCTATAACCATAGCTCGGCAAAAAAAAGAAAAACAATGCTGCGCAAAGAATTAAAATATGTCCATACATAAAACCGAAGCAATAATTCTAAGGAGGATAGATTTTAGGGAGACTTCCCTTATTGTTGATTTCTATACCCGCGATTTCGGAAAGATCTGCGGCATATTAAAAGGGATACGGCTTGAGCCCCAGAAATTCGCCAGCACAGTAGAACTTTCTTCATATAACGATATCGTATTTTATAAGAGACCCGGCACTGCTATTTACCTTGTAAGCGCCTGCGACCTGAAAAATAAATTCTTTAATATCCGCAATCACATGGCTAAGGCAGCGATCAGCGGATTCATAATGGAGCTTATCTCGGCGGTTATGCAACCGGAAGAGAAAAACGAAGAAATCTTTAACCTTGCGATAAACGCATTAAAAGAACTGGAAACAACACAAAATCCGGATAAGATAGCTACCATATTTAAGATTAAAATGCTTGCGCTCTCCGGGTTTAAGCCGCACTTCGACTCCTGCGTCTGCTGTTCAGAGAGGATAATGGGCCAATCAAAGTTCAGCCTAAAGATGGGCGGGCTTTTATGCCCTAAATGCTATTTTAAGGATTTAAGCGCCCGGGCAATATTCCGCGGTACGATAGCTTCAATATTGCATATCGAAAGGAACGATTTTAAAACAAACCTTAACCTGGGGCTTAACCCCCAGATAAAAAAAGAGCTGGATGTAATATTAAATGCCTTCCTGAATTTTCATCTTGAGCGGGAATTAAAATCACAAAAGGTCATAAATAAGCTCGCTATAGCCGTTTAATCCTTATAAGGCGGAGGAAAATCATGAAAATTGTAATTGTAGGCCCGGGAGCAATGGGCTCTCTCTTAGCTGCTCATTTATTAAAGCCTAAGAAAGAAGAAGTTTGGCTCTTTGATTATAAAAAAGAACGGGCAGCCAAAATCTCAGAGTCAGGGATAAGTATTGAAGGGGTATCCGGAAGCTGGCAGGTAAAACCTAATGTTAGCTGCGATATAAACGAGGTGGGGCCTGCTGACCTTTTTATAATCTGCGTTAAGTCATACGATACAAAAAAAGCCATTGCAAATCTTAAACCGATAGTAAAAGATAATAGCGCAGTGCTTACTCTGCAAAACGGTATAGGCAATATCGAAATAATCACGGAGGCGTTAGGAAGCGAGAGGATCGTGGCAGGAGTAACTAATCTCGGAGCCACCCTTACCCAGACGGGAATCGTCCGCCACGCAGGAAAAGGGGAGACTGCTATCGGCAGGATGGATGCAAAGATGACGGTACAGATGCGTTCTATCCGCGATACCTTTAATAAAGCAGGGCTGGAGACTAAGATCTCCCGTGATATAAAGGGACTTATCTGGTCAAAGCTTATTATCAACGCCGCAATTAACGCCCTTACGGCGGTATTAAGGATTAACAACGGCAAGCTTACTGAATTTGAATGGACGCGCAAGATAATGCGCGATACTGTTACCGAGGCAGTCCGCATTGCCAAAAGAAAACGCATTAAGCTTAACTTTGATGACCCTTTAGCCAAAGTTGAGGCAGTTGCCGAAGCTACCGCAACAAACATATCTTCAATGCTACAGGATGTCCTGCGTAAAAAGCGCACGGAGATAGATTTTATTAACGGGGTAATTGTCAGGCAGGGGCAGGAGCTGAACATCCCTGTGCCGGTTAACCAAATACTGGTTGACTTGATTAAAACAATAGAAGCAAGTTATGATATATCACTAAATAAATGATTTATCGAATAAACCTGTCGTGTTTCTCGCTGGGGTTAGCTAAAATCGACATTCGCTCGAAATCACGCCAGACTCATTCTTGTTAGTAGAAATTTTGTTATATAAGTATTAGCGGGTGACAAGGCTTAATTCGAGCAGCATCTTGAAAATTTGAGCGGGCACGGTTGCCCAGCTAATACTTATCAGGCAGAGCGAAAATTTTCTTGAAGCGCTTGTCCCGCCTCGCTGGGGCGGGACAAGCGGTGCTGAGAGAACAAGCCTTGGCAGGACCCGCTAAAATCTTAATATGCGTAGATACATGACTGCAATAGTGATAATTGGATGTGCGGCGGTTGCGGCTTATTTTACCGGCTGCAATAATACCTCTACAGGCAGGCTCTATAGCGAGAAGAGGGTAGCAATGGGGACATTCGTAGAGGTTATCTCTCCTGAAAGCAAAGCCCTTTATATAGCCTTTGACGAGATCCGCCGTATAGAAAAGCTCTTGAGCAAGTATGACCAAAACAGCGAGATCTCGCAATTAAACCGGCACGGAAGGCTAAAGGCAAGCCCGGAAACATTTTATATTGTAAAAAGGGCTAAGGAATTTTATTCTCTAACTAACGGCGCATTTGATATTACCGTCGGGCCGCTTATGGACTTGTGGGGTTTTACAGAAAAGAAGTATTCCGTTCCTTCAGAAAGAAAAATAAAGTCAGCGTTAAAATTAATAGGTTCAGATAAAATTATTTTGCATGAAAAAGATAGTGTGATACAATTTAAACTTTCAGGAATGAAAATCGACTTAGGCGCAATTGCCAAAGGTTATGCAGTGGATTGCGCGGTAAAGAAATTGAAAGAGGCAGGGATAAAAAGCTGCCTGATAAATGCCGGCGGACAGGTTGACTGCTTGGGGAGCAGGTTCTCAAAACCGTGGAAAGTAGCCCTGAAAAATCCGCGAGGTTTGGGCGTAACCGATTATTTAGAATTAAAAAATAAGGCAGTATCAACTTCCGGAAACTACGAGCAGTCATTTAAGGATTGCAGAAAAGATTACGGCCATATATTCGACCCTAAGACAGGATCCCCGAAAGAAACAGATATTCTTTCGGTTACGGTCATAGCCTTTGATTCGCTTACTGCCGATGCCTTATCTACCGCGATATTTGCATTAGGTAAAGAAAAAGGGGAATTATTGATTTCGAAGCTAACTGGCATAGAGGTAAAAATAATCGAAAAATGAAAAACTCCTTAAGAAAAAATATGGATGTCTTTGCCTTGTTCCTGCCGGAGACAAGAGAGTTCATCAAGAATAAAGATTTTAACGGGCTTAAGGCATCGTTAAAAAATATGAACTCCATGGATATTGCCGAAGGATGGCGCCATCTTGAACAGACTGAAAAAATAATCATCTTCCGGCTTTTAGGGACAAAAAAGGCAGTTGAGGTATTTGAAAACTTACCCTTTCCTGAACAAAATTATATTCTTAATAACCTTGAGAATGCGGAAGTATCCCAGATCTTAAACGAGATGGCTCCGGATGAAAGGGCTGACCTTTTTAAAGAGTTCCCCAGAAAAGTCTCACGTAAGTTCTTCCTTTTAGCAAGCAAAGAGACAGTAAGGGAAACGCATGCCCTTATGGATTATCCGGAAGGAAAAGCAGGGAGCCTTATGACTACGGAACTTGTCTCCTTAAAAAAGGAGATGAGCGCAAAACAGGCAATACTTTACATTCAGGAGAATTTAAGGGCCAACTATAGAGAAAATATTTATTCTCTCTTTGTCACGGATGATTCCAATAGGCTTATCGGAAGCATATCGTTGCAGGATATATTAAAGACTCCTCCTGATATGCTTATACGCGACTCTATGACCAGCGCAGAAGCGATAAAAGTATCCCCGGAAATGGAAGCGCAAGATTTAGGAAACCTGTTTAAGAAATATGACCTCTTTGACGCCCCGGTAGTGGATAAAGATAACAAGTTAATCGGAATTATTACCGTTGATGATATAGTAGAAACTCTTGAAAAAGAGGCTACTAAAGATATATATGAAATAGGTAAGATGGATGCTAAAGGAGGCGAAATTATAAGCTATGCTAAAGCAACTGCCTTTGAACTGGTAAAAAGAAGGGCAGGTTGGCTGGTATTGCTCCTTGTCTTTGATTTTTTAACCGGCACAGTATTAAAATTCTTTGAACAGAGCCTAAGCGCTGTAGTTGCTCTTGCTTTCTTTATACCTATGTTACTTGATACCGGAGGAAATGCCGGAGCCCAAACTTCAATCACTATCATAAGAGGCTTGGCCACAGGAGATGTAAAGCCTAAAAATGTGCTTAAGGTTATTAAGTTAGAGTTAGGCGCGGCACTACTTATGGGGCTTGTAGTAGGAATTATTGCCTTTGGAAGGGCTTTTCTTCTTCAGAAGGATTTTATGCTTTCAATAGTAGTAGGCTTAACCATGCTTTTGATTGCTTTGCTGGCTATTGCTACCGGAATATCATTACCTTTAATATCTAAAAAAGTGGGCTTAGACCCTGCGGTATTAGCCGGGCCGATTACAACCAGCGTTGTGGATGTAGTAGGGTTAATTATATATTTTAAGATCGCGCAGTTTTTTATACCTGCATTAAGATTCTAAGAAAATTAGAAATATGCGCCTTTCAGTAAAAGATATCCGGAGTTTAAAAAATAAGCGTAAGATTACCATGCTTACTGCTTATGACTACCCCATAGCCTCATTAGTGGATCGGGCAGGGCTTGACATAATCTTAGTCGGAGATTCTCTGGCTAATGTGGTGCTGGGGTTAGAGTCAACAACTGAAGTCGGAATGGCTGAAATGCTGCATCATACTAAGGCGGTAAACCGGGCAGTTAAAAAAGCCATGGTTTTAGGAGATATGCCTTTTAACTCCTATCAGGTTAATCCCGAAGAAGCAGTTAAAAATGCCCAAAGGTTTATTAAAGAAGCCGGATGCGACGGAATAAAATTAGAGTGGTTTAAGGATTGCCTTAAGGTAACCGAAAGTATTGTTCAGGCAGGGATACCCGTAATGGGACATATCGGGCTTACTCCTCAAACAGCGGACCAGATCGGCGGTTTTAAGGTCCAGGGCAAAGACGCAGAAGCTGCAAAATGCCTTATCGAAGAGGCGATTAAACTTGAGGAGAAAGGCTGCTTTGCTCTGGTTTTAGAATGTGTTCCGGATAAGATCTCCGAAATTATCACTAAAAAACTGACTATCCCTACTATCGGTATCGGCGCAGGCATTCACTGCGACGGGCAGGTTTTAGTTATAAACGATATGCTCGGACTCTTTGAGCGCTATACCCCTAAATTTGTCAAAAAATATATTAATCTATTCCCGATGATTTTAAAAGCAATAGAAGATTATAAAGATGAAGTTATAAACGGAACTTTTCCCGGACAGGAGCATACCTTTAAAATAAAAGAAGAGGAATTAAAAAAGATATGCGGCGAAAAATAAAATTAGCCAGGGCTGTATCTTATTTTGCGGCTTTTATAATAGCGGTTATTTTCATAGCGTTTTTCGGCGGGCCTAATATCTTAAAAGGCTACATTGAAACCGGTATCGGCGGATGCCTAAAAATCCCTATCCTATGCAAGGCCCCTTCGCAGGATATAACCGATATAAAAATAGACAAAGATTACCTTGCCGCGCTTATACCGCATGTTTTCCCTAATATGTCTGTTTCCTGCCCCCGTGGTTTTATGGTAGTACAAGAATTGCATAAGAGGCCCTATTATAAAAAAAGGATAGCCCGGCACAAAGAATCGGTTATTTATGTATTCCGCCAGGACCCGGGGTATTTTATCAAACTTTTTCCTCAGGTTAAAAGCGCAGGGATAAAAGATAACTATGATTTTATAAAACGGCTGACTTGTGCAAGGACAGACCAGATTAAAAATATTACCGACGCCTTTTTTGTAATACTAAAAAGCGTCTTTACCCCGGATACAGGAGACCAGAATAGTGTAGTTATGGCTTCTTTCAGCATATCGGGTAAAAAAGGATTTATAAGCTATAACCTTTTTGATAAAGAATATTATTTTGACTGTAATTTAGTGGATGATAACGGAGACTTCTTTAAGGCTTACATCAAAGATTTAAATAAAAGCTTAGGGGTTAAAGAAGTTTTGGCAATTATATCCACACTGCAAAGATAAAGTTGAATTATCTTGACTTTTTAGCCTCTTTGCGTTTAAATAATTATCTATGCCTGACTTAACTATGGAAAAAATAGTATCTTTATGCAAGCGGCGCGGGTTTATATTCCGGTCTTCGGATATTTACGGAGGATTAAGCAATACCTGGGATTACGGGCCGTACGGGGTAGAGCTAAAGAATAACCTTAAAACAGCATGGTGGAAGGCAAATGTTCATGGCCGCGATGATATTTTTGGCATGGACGCAGCTATCCTGATGCACCCGAAAGTTTGGGAAGCCTCGGGCCACGTTAAAAGCTTTAATGATCCATTTGTTAAATGTCCTGCGTGTCTACAATTCTTTAAATTTGATAAAATATGGGATGAAATCTGGAATAGTCCATGGTTTGGTTCTTTAAAAGATGCTATGTCAAGGGATAAGGATAGCATTCATATGATTGAGTGGGCTAAAAATGAGGGGAAGAAATTAGCCCCTAATTTGAGTTTAGTCAAAGAACCAGGGGTAACTGTATCATGGATAGCAGACCTACATCATAAATTTGGCGGAGTGGAATTTGATTTTAAAACATACGTGGGCAGAATTTCTTGTTCTCGTGATGGCGTCGCTAAAACTCCTTGTCCAAATTGCGGAAATCCATTACCCGAAAATTTAATGTCTGCCAACTTAATGCTTGAAACATTATTTGGTCCGGTTAAAGAATCCTCCCAAAAGGTTTACTTAAGGCCGGAGACTGCGCAGGGGATGTTTGTAAATTTCGCTAATATCCTTGATTCGCGCCATCCAAAACTTCCGTTCGGATTAGCCCAAATCGGTAAATCTTTTCGCAATGAAATCACTCCCGGTAATTTTACTTTCCGCACGCGCGAGTTTGAGCAGATGGAGATTGAGTACTTTGTAAAGCCTGAAGATGCAAAAAAATCCTATGAAGAATGGGTTAGCGCGCGCCAGAAGTGGTATCTTGACTTAGGAATATCCAAAGAAAACCTGCGTTTAAGGCCGCATGCAAAAGATGAACTTGCCCATTATGCCTTAGCCTGCACAGATATCGAATACAACTTTCCCTTTGGCTGGAGCGAACTCGAAGGAATAGCTAACAGAAGCGACTTTGATTTAAAACAACAGGCAGAATATAGCGGCAAGGATTTAAGGTATTTTGATGATACAGCAAAAACGAGATTCTATCCTTATATCATTGAGCCTTCAGGAGGGATAGACCGGGCAATGCTGGCATTCTTAATAGATGCATACTGCGAGGAAAAAGTTCACCCCATTAGAAGCCTTGAGCGGCCAAGTAATAGCTCTGGTGCTTCTAACGGGGTAAAAGCTGATACGCGGACAGTATTGAAATTGCACAAAGAGCTCGCTCCGGTAAAGGTAGCGGTATTCCCGCTTTTAAAAAACAGGCCTGAAATAGTTGAACTAGCCAAGAGAATCGCGCAAGATTTAAAAAAATCAACAATAGCGATTTACGACGATACCGGCGCAATCGGCAAGCTTTACCGCAGGCAGGACGAAGTAGGAACGCTTTACTGCATTACAGTTGATGTCCAGTCGCTTGAAGATAAACAGGTAACCGTGCGCCATCGCGATACTATGCAGCAGGAGAGAATCGGAATTGACAGGGTAAAAGAATATATTATTAATAAACTCTAAGCAAGGGAGGAGAGTACCAAAAATGGCAAAGAAATATGTTTACAGCTTTGGCGGAGGAAAAGCAGACGGCAATGAAAGCATGAAAAATCTCTTGGGCGGCAAAGGCGCCAACCTCGCAGAGATGGCCGGGCATAAGAACCTAAAACTTCCTGTACCGGCAGGTTTTACTTTGAATACAGAAGTCTGTACCTATTATTACGTTAATAAACGTTCTTATCCTAAAGAACTTAAAGCACAGGTAAATGTGGCTTTGGAAAAAATAGAAAAAATAATGGGGAAGAAGTTCGGCGATCCGCAGGATCCGCTTCTGGTTTCAGTCCGTTCCGGAGCGCGCAGGTCAATGCCCGGAATGATGGAAACAGTATTAAATGTCGGCCTAACTGAAAAGACCACCCCCGGATTAATTAAAAAGTCAGGGAACGAAAGGTTTGCTTATGATGCTTACCGCAGGCTGATTATGATGTACTCCGACGTTGTTATGGAAAAAGCAGCCGGGATAGAGCCAAAAGAAGATATGGGTATCCGTAAACAGCTGGAGCGGATTATGGATGAGGTAAAACAGAAAAGAGGCTCTAAAGTAGATACCGACTTAACTACTCAAGATTTAAAAGATATCTGTAATAAATTCAAAACCAGAATAAAGGAAGCGCTTGGTAAGGAGTTTCCTGATGAACCGATGCAGCAGTTATGGGGAGGTATCGGGGCTGTATTTGCCTCGTGGAACGGAAAACGCGCTATAAGCTACCGCCGCATTGAAAATATTCCGCACGAATGGGGGACAGCGGTAAACGTACAAGCTATGGTCTTTGGGAATATGGGAAATGATTCTGCTACCGGAGTTGCTTTTACCAGAAACCCCGGAAACGGAGATGCGCACTTTTACGGCGAATACCTGATTAACGCGCAGGGGGAAGATGTTGTTGCCGGTATCAGGACCCCTGCTCCGATTAATTCATTTTCACAGTCGTCACATAACAAGAATCTGGTTACCCTTGAGAAAGCAATGCCGAAGATTTATCAGGAGCTTTTTTCGATCCAAGGGCGACTGGAAAAACATTACCGCGATATGCAGGATATCGAATTTACTATTGAAAAGGGAAGGCTTTTTATACTGCAGTGCCGTGTAGGAAAACGTAACGGCCCGGCAGCGGTTAAAATGTGCATGGATATGCTTAAGGAAAAATTAATCAAAAAAGAGGAAGCAGTAATGCGCGTTACACCTGCTCAATTAGATGAACTCCTGCATCCGATAATTGACCCAAAAGCAGAGGCTGCGATTAAGCCTTTAGCCAAAGGCCTGCCTGCAGGCCCGGGCGGAGCATGCGGACAGATTGTTTTTACGGCTTCCGATGCTGTAGTATGGGCAAAGGAAGGCAAGAAAGTCATTCTTGTGCGCGAAGAGACTAACCCCGAAGATGTCGAGGGTATGCGCGCAGCACAGGCAATTTTAACTGCCAGAGGAGGAATGACCTCTCATGCAGCTTTAGTTGCAAGAGGATGGGGGAAATGTTGTATTGTAGGCTGCAGCGCAATACACGTTGATTTGGCAGGAAGAAAACTTAATATCAACGGGAAAACCTTAAAAGAGGGTGATTGGATTACTTTAAACGGGACTAAAGGCATTGCCTACGAAGGCAAACTTGCCATGATGGACGCTTCGGAAGAAAATACCATGCTTATGAATTTCCTTAAAATCTGCAGCACAATTAAAAAACTCGGTATTCGTACTAATGCCGATACCCCGGAAGACGCAGCTAAAGCGCGGCAGTTTGGGGCCGAAGGCATAGGGCTCTTTAGAACCGAGCATATGTTTTACGGAAAAGGTTCAGACGAACCTTTGTTTTTGTTGCGCAAGATGATCATGTCTAAAACACTTGAAGAGAGGAATAGTGCCATCGAAGAATTATTCCCTTATGTAAAAAAAGATATAAAAGGAACGCTTGAGGCAATGAATGGCTTTCCTGTAGTTATCCGCCTGCTTGATCCGCCGCTGCATGAGTTTGTGCCGCGCGAGGAAGCAAAATTAGAAGAGTTAGCCAAGGATTTAAATATCTCTATGGAAGAACTATCCCGGCGCGCTAATAACCTGCATGAGTCTAATCCGATGATGGGGCACCGCGGAGTACGTTTAGGTATAACTTATCCTGAAGTAAGCGCAATGCAGATTCGCGCTATACTTGAGGCGGCAGCAGAATTACTTAAAGAAGGCAAAAAACCCTACCCGGAGACTATGGTCCCGGTTGTCTGCGATGTAAAAGAGCTTGATGACCAATTGAATATTTATAAGAAAATTTACGCAGAGACGCTTAAGAAGTACGGGTTAAAAAAGATTAAATCCATGTTCGGGACAATGATTGAAATCCCGCGCGCGGCATTAGTCGCGGAAAAAATCGCCAAGACCGCTGAATTCTTCTCGTTCGGGACAAATGATATGACCCAGATGGGATTTGGTTTCTCGCGTGATGATATCGGCGGATTCCTTCCGGAATATATAAACAAGGGGATTCTGCCTGAAGACCCTTTCCAGAGTATTGATCAGGAAGGCATAGGCCAGTTAATCCAAATCGGTATTGAACGCGGGAGAAAAGGGCGCAAGGAATTAGAGGTTGGCATCTGCGGAGAGCATGGCGGAGAGCCAAGATCAGTTGAGTTCTGCCATAATGTAAAAATGGACTATGTCAGCTGCTCGCCGTTTCGCGTGCCAATTGCTAATCTGGCAGCAGCGCAAGCAGTCCTTAAAAAATAGAAAAAATAGGGGACGGTTCTTCATTACCGTACCCTTTGTGGCACATAAGGTTACAACAACATTAAAAACAGCTAAACGACATTAAAAAAGTTAAATTTGATCATCTTGTAAGTTATTGTTATATAGTGAGTTATAAGCAGGAGAACCGTCCCCTATGGAATCACTAAAAATATACTTAAAAGAAATCCGCAATATCCCGCTATTAACTGCGGAAGAAGAGATTACTTTAAGCCGCAGGATTAAAAGAGGGGATGAGCAGGCGCGCAAGAAGATGATTCAGTCAAACCTGCGCCTGGTGATAAATATCGCTAAAAGATATATGCGGTTAGGTACGCCTTTCTTAGACCTGATAGAAGAGGGGAATCTAGGATTGATGAAAGCAGTGGATAAATTTAACCCCGGAAAAGGGTTCCGTTTTTCCACTTATGCTGCGTGGTGGATAAAACAGGGGATTACCCGCTCGCTCTCTGAACAGGAAAAGATGATCCGCGTCCCGGTTTATATGAACGACATTATTACCAAATGGCGCAAGAATAAGGAGCGCTTAACCCAAAAACTTAAACGCACCCCTACAGATTTAGAGATCGCCAAGAAGATTAAAATCCCTAAAGACAAAATCGGGCAGATAAATTTCTGGATGAGCACAACTACCTCATCCCTTGATTCGCCCATAGGCGAAGATAGCAAAGGAAAAGTCTCTGACCTTATTGAAGACGAAACCGCAATTCAGCCGGATAGTTCAATCGAGCATATGTTGGATAAGGAAAGAGTAGAGAACCTCTTGGAGATTATGAGCGACAGAGAGAGGGAGATACTGGACATGCGCTTTGGGTTAGTAGATAAAAGGCCGTGCACTTTAGCTGAAGTCGCTAAAAAACTCGGGGTCTCAAGAGAGAGGATCCGCCAGATAGAAGAGACGGCTTTAAGGAAAATCCGTAAATTCGTAGAAGGGGCAAAAGAAGAGGTCTAAATATGTCTAGAAGAATTAACCTGGAAAAATGCATAAGAAACATTCCTGATTTTCCCAAGCCGGGAATTTTATTCCGCGACGTAACTACCTTAATCCAGAATGACAGGGCATTTAAAGTGGCGGTTGACTTACTGATAAAAAAGTTTAAGGGTAAGAAAATTGACAAGGTGGTTGCGGTTGAAGCGCGCGGGTTTATCTTTGGCGCGGCGGTTGCGTATAGGTTGGGCGTAGGCTTTGTGCCGGTGCGCAAAAAAGGGAAGCTCCCTTATAAAACCAACTCCGTAACTTATTCTCTGGAGTATGGGACTGATACATTGGAAATCCATCAGGACGCGATTTCCCCGGGAGAAAAAGTTTTAATTATCGATGACCTGTTGGCTACAGGCGGAACAGTTAAAGGGGTTACAGAATTAGTCGAGGGATTGCGGGGGAAAATTATCGGTATCGCCTTTGTAATTGAGCTATTTGATTTAAACGGCAGGGAAAATCTTAGAGGCTATAATATTCATTCGCTGATAAAGTTCCCCGGCCATTAGAAAACTGCCCCTGTAGCTCATAAGGATAGAGCAACGGTTTCCTAAACCGTGTGTGGCAGGTTCAATTCCTGCCAGGGGCATTTTAGTTATATGTATAACCTACACGCTCACACATTCTTAAGCGACGGAGACCTGCTTCCCTCGGAAGTAGCGGTGCGCTATCAGGCAGCCGGTTACAAGGCTATTGCCATTACCGACCACGCTGACTATAGCAATATTAAAACTGTCGTCAAATCAATAGTCGAATTTTGCCGCAGATGGCCTAAAGATTCATCTATTATCAAGGTCTTACCCGGCATAGAGCTTACACACTTACCCCCTGAACAGTTCAAGCCATTAGCAGCTTACGCAAGAAAAAACGGGGTCAGAATTATTATTGCCCACGGAGAAACCCCGGTTGAGCCGGTTGCTCTGAACACAAACAAACTTGCTTTATTAGCTGATATTGATATTTTAGCCCACCCCGGATTAATTACTGATGCGGATGCGGCGCTTGCTGCTGGAAGAGGAGTATTTTTAGAGGTTACCAGCAGAGCCGGACACTCCCAGGCAAACCAGCACGTAGTAAAACAGGCAAGAAAATTTAACGCTAAATTAATCCTGAATAATGACAGCCATACGCCTGAAAACATCATCACTCCTAGCAAATTAAATCAGGTAGGTTTAGATGCCGGATTAACACAGGCTGAAATAGATAATATATATAAGGATACACAGGATCTAATTATAAAAAGAGGGAGGTAGATATGCAGATAAGAAAAAAGTTTTGCCTGACTACTAACTACTGTCTACTAGCTGCTATTGTTTTACTTTTAAGCGGCTGCGCAACTACTGACAGCAGCGACTCAAAACTTTCAAGCGCAGGCTCGCTTAAGCCGCAATCAATACTTAAATTCAGCGATGTACCTGTCCCTGCAGGTTTAAAACCATTGCCCCTTGAATCATACTCTTTTGAGAGTTCAGGGGTACGTGTCGGCGTATTAAAATATATAGGAAAGGCAAACCCTGACCAAGTAGTCAACTTCTACAAAGACCAGATGCCGATGTATAACTGGAGTTTGGTAAATATAGTAGAGTACAGCCAAAGGCTCTTGAATTTTGAGCGGGAAGGAGAGAGCTGCATAATCTCAATGCAGCCAAAGGGTAGCAGCATAATCTTAACCATATCCTTAGGCCCGAAGTCGCAGGCTGCGGCAAAGAGGACTAAGCAGATAATCAGGTAAATTTTATAAAAAAACTCTTGACAACTATGGGGTTATATGTTAAAAAGTATGATAATTACAAGTAGCACAGGTATATTTATATAGATTAACGTTAACAAACAAGGAGGAAAAAGAAATGAGTAAACGCTTAATTGTTGTACTAGCGCTTGCTTTGGTAGTCGGCCTTACATTCAGCGCCGCCTACGCAGAGGTGCAGAATGTGAAGGTCAGCGGTGATTTGAATTTTCTAGGGGCAATCAGAAACAACTTTTCCTTAAGGCGTGGCAACGAAGGAAATAGGCATGATAATGACGAAAGCTTCTTTGCAACACAAGCTCGTGTCAGGATTGATGCAGATCTTACTGATAATGTAGCAGCAACAGTAAGATTGATAAACGAAAGAAAATGGGGTAATAACAATAATAGTTCAAACAGCGAGACTGGCATTGACCTTGATTTAGCCTATGTAACGCTAAAAGAGTTTCTTTACTCACCACTATCTTTCACTATTGGCCGCCAGGAATTAATGTACGGAAATAAATTGATACTTGGAAACCGCGGTATCAGTTCTAAGAGGACACATGGCCTTCCCACTGATTTAAGTTCCCAAAAATCTTTTGATTCAATCAAAGCGGTTTTTAATTATGATCCTTTAGTGGTTGATTTAATATACTCAAAGATTAGCGAAACAAGCAGCAGAGGCGTTAAAGATGATGCTAATCTTTTCGGTATATATGGATCCTACGATATAAATAAAAACCTGAAAGCTGATCTTTACGGTTTTTATAAAGGGACTAAAAACAAAAAAGATAGCCCTAGCGCTACCAAGCTTAAGGGCGATCAGATATACACAATCGGTACTTTAATAATTGCTACACCGATTAAAAACTTAAAAACATCTTTAGAAGCTGCTTTGCAGTTTGGAAGGCATAGAGAAAATGCAACAAACCCTGGAGACAAACAGAGGAAAGCTTGGGCTTTACAAGCAATGGCTGATTATACCTTTGCCGATACAAAGTATGTTCCTTCTATAGGAGCTTCCTTTATCCATCTTAGCGGAGATAAAGCTTCTACTGATACTACATCTGGCAAAAGAGGCTGGGATTCTATGTATTATGACCAGGCTCTTAATAGTATTACCCACGCTATAATTCCCTTTACCAACTTAAATGTTCTTAATTTAAGGGGTAGTATGAAACCCGCTGATGATATTACTTTATCTGCTAATTATGGGTTTTATATGAGGGATAGAAAATCTGGAAATATGGCTAGCCCAGCA
>JAFGUY010000101.1 GCA_016938245.1 Candidatus Omnitrophota bacterium
GAGAAACTTGCCTCTTCCGAAGATTTCTACGAAATTAAGTCTGTGGTGGAAAAAATTGGAACGAACAGCCGCCTGCTGAATAGAATTATGCTTTTAGATTTCAAAAAGCCCTTTGATTTAATCCCTTATTATAAAAGAAGTTATGATGAAAAACTTTTGGCGCAAAAAGATTTTAAAAATCCCTCTTTTTCGTCAAAAATTGCACCGAGTAATATCTGGTCGGGGCGGACAGACTTGAACTGTCGACCTCTTGAACCCCATTCAAGCGCTCTAGCCAAACTGAGCCACGCCCCGTTTTGCAATAATTTAACTTTGAAGCAAAACGGTACACCCGCTTTTACATGGCGGTGTACCTAGTTAATCTATTCTTCTTTCTTCTCTCTCGCCATCAAATCCCTTACTGCCTTTAATGCAGGTTTATTGCGATAGATAACATTATATACTTCTTTAACAATCGGCATGTCTACTTTATATTTTAAGCTTAAAGAATACGCTGATTTTGCGGTAGGAATCCCTTCTGCGATCCCTGACTTACGGCAAGAAGGCGCATTCATATCTGCTTTAATCTGTTTTAATGATTTTCCCTTCCCAAGTTCTTCTCCTACAAATCTATTGCGGCTATACGGGCTAATACATGTAGTTACCAAATCCCCTAATCCGCTTATCCCGCTGAAAGTTTTTGAAGAAGCCCCCATCGCCTTGCCTAAACGCGAGATTTCAGCTAACCCCCTTGCCAATATCGCGGCTTTAGTATTAGTACCAAACCCCAACCCGTCGCATGCCCCGCAGGCTATAGCAATGACATTTTTAAGGCTCCCTCCTAATTCCACGCCTAAAAGATCAGAATTAGTATAGATCCTGAATCTATCCGTCATAAAAACATCCTGAACGGCTTTTCTTGTTTTTAAATCCCGGGAAGCTACTACTGCTACAGTCGGTATCCCCTTGGCAACTTCACAGGCTATTGTCGGCCCGGACAAAACTGCAAGTTTTACGTTGCCTAATTCCTCCCGGACAACTTCGGATACCCTCTTTAAAGTATTCACCTCAATCCCCTTGGCTACGCTTAAATATATAGCCTGACGTTCATAAAATGATTGCTTAAGTTTTTTAAGTACCAAACGTATATATTGTGATGGGGCCGCCAGTATAATTAAATCCTTATCTAAAGAAGCCTCGCTTAAGTCATAAGTAATCTTAACCTCTTCGGGTATTTTGATGTCGGGTAAGAATTTCTTATTCTCGCAATCTTTTATAATCCTGCGCGCGTTATCAGGAAAAGCACTCCAGAGTATAACAGGGTAACCTTTACCGGAAAGCAGGATAGCTATAGTAGTCCCCCATCCGCCGTCCCCTAAGATACCTATTTTAAATTTTTTATTTATATGCATTATTCCAGTTTTTTTCTTCCCGAGTAAGGAATTTTATGCCCACGTCAAAGTTATCAAGCCCTTTTGGCTCAATCCTGACTACTTTTCCTACGACACCATTTTGATAGATTAACGCTCTTCTCTCCAGCTCCGAGCAGATATTAAGAGTCCCCCCGGTCAAAAGAAAGCCAAAGAATATCATCGGGGTTAACTGCCGCCCTGATATTGCAAAGCATGCCTGCCTCGCTTATATTAGAAACATAGCCCTGAAGAAGCTTAGAGATAGTCTCTTTACTGCAAACCTTATAAGCTAATGGTACTGCATAATCAATCCTTAAGAAATTCCGGCGGTCCGAATTATTTTCCGGGATACCCATATTATTTTATAACCAAATTATTTTTATTAGTCCTCATTTTAGCTAAATCCCAAGCGTAATCGTAAAGGTGAAGCCCTTTGCTTACGGCAATTATCTCTCCGTCTTCAACCCCTATCTCTTCTGCCATATACTGTTTAACCAATTGCAAACCCCCTAAATTAGAAGAGAAACCTCCCCATAGATCCCACGAGCGGAAATAAAGTATAAAATGCAGCTTTCCGTAACGGATCCGAGTATCGATTATTCTTAGGCAGGGAGGGTCGGTCAGTTTTATATCCGAAGGCATACCGATCTCCATAATCGCCTGATTAGTCCCGAACCCTTTTGATTTATAAAGTTTAATCACTTCCTCAACCTGATTAACGCAAAGGGGCATTTCTTTTACCATCTCTTTTCCGTTTACGTTTTCTTTAATCTTCACGCGCGGATCAACCAACCTCTCTCCGTAAGTGTAATCTTCGGTACCGGTCTTAGTACCGGTTAAAAGATAGGTTAAGTAACCCTGGATATAATCCATATCAGTGGGTGCAGGTATATTCATACCCTCTGGTATTATCGGAATAATCTGATGCGCGGGTTTTTTAACTCGTACGGTTACAAAATCAAATTCCAGCCTTTTCTGCCCTTCATAACTGCCTTTAGTTATAGTATAGGCATGTCCGTAATCTAAGATTTCAGAAAGAGACTGAAACCACGCATCATCCAAATCAAAGGCATCGATAAATACAGGCTTAAGCAGGGTCTCCGGCATTGTTATTTTACTTTTTCTTTTGCTGTTTTAACAAAGAGCTTAAAACTGCTCATCATCTGCGAAATAGGCATATTTTTCCCGATATAGCCGGCGCAGCCGTATTCTTTAGACTTGGTGATTAACTCTTCATCATAACCAAATCCGGTTATCATAATTACTACTATTTTAGGTTTTAAATCTTTTATTCTCTTTAAAGCCCCTAGCCCGCTCATGCCGGTAAGCTTTATATCCATAAGCACTACATCAAAGTCTTCTTTAGTTATTAATTCTATTGATTTTTCTCCCGTAGCTACCGATTTAACCGAATACCCCTCTTTCTTAAATAAATCATCAAAAAGGTGCCTTACCGGGGCTTCGTCATCAACGACCAGTATCTTGTAAGTCATCCTTTACCTCCTCGTATAATAGTATTACTGTTAATAATATAGTTTTCTATATAAAGAAACGAATTTCTTTGAAA
>JAFGUY010000017.1 GCA_016938245.1 Candidatus Omnitrophota bacterium
GTTCCCCCGCATACCTACACAAGCACCCACAGAATCAACTTTATCGTTTTTAGAATAAACAGATATTTTGGTCCTTTCGCCTGCCTGACGGGATATTGATTTTATCTCTACTATCCCCTCGTAAATTTCGGGGACTTCAAGCTCGAATAACTTCTTTACTAAATTAGGGTGAGTGCGCGATAAAATAATCTGCGCCCCCCTAGCCTCTTTTTTTACATCCAGCAAAAGAGCGCGGATGCGCTGGCCTTGCTTGAATTCCTCCTTAGGAGACTGTTCGCGTTTAACAAGTATCCCTTCAGCTTTGCCTAAGAGGTCTATGACAATATTGCCTTTCTCAAACCGGTAAACTGTGCCGCTGACAATCTCTCCTACCCGGCCCTGAAATTCGTTAAAGATTACATCCTTTTCCGCCTCGCGCATCTTCTGGATTATAACCTGGCGGGCAGTTGAAGCAGCAATACGGCCGAAATCTATGGAAGTTACCTCCTGGTCGTTTCTATAAGCACGGATTTTCCCGCTATTACGGTCAAGTTCCACCTTAAGATTTTCATCCGGCTTTAAATCAATAACTCTTTTGGCGGCGCTAAGCAAAGCGCTCTCTACTGCCTCGATTAAAACCTCTTTTTTGATTCCCTTTTCTCTCTCTATCTGATCGATTATCGCTAATAATTCCTGGCTCATTTTTATACTCTCCGGTTCTATCAGATTACAAGCTTTGCCTTATTAATTTGTAAAAAAGGCACTGCAATAATCCCTTCGTTTACAGTTATATATACCTTGTCTGTATCTACACGGTTTATCAAGCCTTCCCATTCTAATTTCCCGTTAATCCGGGTTTTTAGAAAGAATCTTGCCCTCTTGTTTAAGAAACGCATAAAATCATTACCGCATTTAAGCGGACGGTCTAACCCGGGAGATGAAACCTCTAAAATATATTTATCTTTAATTATATCCTTTTCATCAAGAAGCCTGCGCAAATTACGGTTAAGCAACGCGCATTCATCCATAGTTATGCCTCCCCCGGGCTTATCCGCTAAAATCCTTAGAACAAGATTACCCCCTTCATACCTAAGGCTTAAATTAACAAGATCTATGCTTTCCTGCTTTAGAAAAGACTCAATTATTTCCTTTAAAGAATCGCACTTTATACGTAAATCCATATCAACTATTTCTTTCGAATCCTTCGTATTTATAATTTGTTTTATTTTTAAGCTCAAAATACAACGAAGGAACTATGCCTGTAGCTTTAATTGAATTGCTTGTTTCATCAAAAATAAAGATATCTCTTAAAATATAACCTTTTGATTTTTCTAATTCACTTATCTTATAAATCTTTCTTGCGCCAGACGGCAATCTTACCATGTGGATTATTAAGTCTATGGCGCTGATAATTTGTCTTTTAGCTACTTCGCCTGAAATATTAGGGCTACCCATTAGGAGCAATACCTCTAATCTATCCAAGCAATCTAAAGGCGAGTTGGAATGCAAAGTACACATAGAGCCATCGTGTCCCGTATTCATAGCCTGAGTCATATCAAGCGCCTCTTGAGACCTGACCTCACCGACAATTATTCTATCCGGACGCATATGTAATGAATTTCTTAACAAAGTTCTTATGCTTATTTCGCCCTTACCTTCAATATTAGGCGGTCTTGCTTCTAGGGGTATAACATGATTAGAAGTTAACTTTAACTCTAAAGTGTCTTCAATTGTAATAACCCGCTCATCAGTGCCGATAAAAGAAGAGATGATATTTAAAAGAGTTGTCTTGCCTGCTCCTGCTCCGCCAGAAATCAATATATTCTTCCGCGCTTGAACGCAAGACCTTAGAAACAAAGCGATAGTATTATCCAGGGTACCTGCGTTAATTAAATCATCCATACTTAAAATATTGCGCGAAAATTTACGAATGGTTAATACTGTCCCGATAGATGAAGCCGGAGGCCTGATTATATTAACCCGAGAGCCGTCTTTCAGTCGCGCATCAACATAAGGCTCATATTCAGTTACTCTTCTTCCTGCGGACGAAACAATTTGTTCCGTAAAATATTTCAGCTGTTCCTCATCTTTGAAGACAGCGTTTGTCAACTCCAACTTTCCGCCTCTTTCTATATAGACCCGGGTAGTTCCATTAATCATAATTTCTGATATCTCGGGGTCATTTAATAATTTCTTAACCGGCCCTAACCCTATGAGTTCGCTTATTATTTCGGATAATATCCAATCATGTTCTTCGCGTTTAAGACTGACGCCGCGCGTTTTCATCGCGAACCTGATAACCGCTTCTACACGCTTACGGTAAATAGGGCTGCCCAGGTCAGAATAATCAACCTTAAACTCCTCTCCCCTCTCTTTTATTATATTCAATATTTCAGACTGGAACTCGATTAAGCTTCTATTCATACCCTATCCCCTTTGCATTTAAGGTTTGGATAATACTCTCTCTGACTGCCTTAATATCTAAAAGCTGGGTAGATTGATCCCTACGAGTTTTTAATTCTACTTTACCTTGGTCAAAGCTTTTACGCCCTATAATAACATTCAACGGGATCCCTAATAAATCAGCGTCGTTAAATTTAACTCCCGCCCTTTCATCGCGGTCATCCAGAAGGGCATCTATGCCGGCATCCTTTAATTCTTTATATAAACCTAAGGATAACTTCATTATCTCCTTATCCGTGACATCCAAAGAGGTAATTATTACCTTATACGGGGCTAGTTCTTTCGGCCAGATAATTCCCTGCTCATCATGGCTCTGTTCGATTACCGCGGATATAATCCGCGATACCCCTATACCGTAACAACCCATAATAATAGGCTTAAGCTTTCCCTTTTCATCCAGGAAATTGGCGCCTAAAGCAAGGGAATACTTAGTACCTAACTTGAAAATATGCCCGATTTCTATGGCGTTTACTTTTCCAAGCTTAATTCTACATTTAGCACAAGTATCCTCTGATCCTTCTTTAAAGGCTTTTGTAAACCCGCACTCCGGACAGATTAAAATCATATCTTCGCCGTCTTTTGCCGGAACCATAAATTCATGAGAGAGGTTTCCTCCCATAACTCCGGAATCCGCCTCAATCGTAATGACGTTCAAGCCGCATCTCTTAAAAATCCTTAAGTAAGCCTCGAACATAGCCTGATAGTTCTTATCTAATCCATTTTCGTCTTTATCAAAACTGTACGCATCCTTCATAATAAATTCGCATGCCCTGATTAAACCAAAACGCGGCCTTATTTCATCGCGGAATTTTGTCTGAATCTGGTATAAAACAAGCGGTAACTGCTTATAGCTTGAAATATGGCTTTTCATTAACTCCGTTATTACCTCTTCATGTGTGGGCCCAAGGCATATCTTCCTCTGGCGTCTGTCCGTAAACCTGATCATTACCTGCCCTATTAACTGGTCTCTTCCTGTACGCTGCCAAAGCTCTAAAGGCTGCAATGCCGGAAGTAAAACTTCTGCTGCATTGGCTATAGACATCTCTTCCTTAATTATATTCTCTATATTACCAAGTATCTTAAGCCCTAAAGGAAGATAGGAGTAGACCCCGGACATAAGCATGCGCACCAGCCCTGCGCGTAAAAGCAACTGGTGGCTTATTGACTCAGCCTCCTGAGGGATCTCTTTTAAAGTAGGTATCAGGGTTTTAGACCAAAGCATCTTTAATCCTTATTAAATATATCTTTAGGCAATTTTATACCTGCATTCTCAAATCTTTTATAGAATTTAGGCACGGCACCCGTAGCCTTCCACCTGCCGGAAACTGCTCCATCCGGGCTTATTCCTTCTAAATCATAAACGAAAATATCCTCTAAATTAATCTGGCCGTTAGTCATGCCGTTTACCTGCGTAACATAGGTAACTTTGCGTGAACCGTCAAGCAACTGCTCTTGCTGGACTATTATATCCATAGCTGCGGTCATCTGGCGGTGTATCGCCTCAAGCCCAATAGGAATGCCTGAAGTAAGTATCATGGTCTCCAAGCAGTAGATTACCTCTTGGGGGGTATTTGCATGTAATACCGCAAGTGAGCCGGTATGCCCGGAACAAATTGCCTGGAGCATATCTAATGCCTCGGAGCTTCTTATCTCTCCTAAAATAATCCTTTCCGGACGCATCCGCAGAGAATTTTTAAAAAGCTCTCTTATGGAGATCTCTCCTTTGCCCTCGATATTCTGTATTCTTGTTTCAAGCCTTACTACATTAGGCTTATTTAAATGAAGTTCTGCAGTATCTTCTATTGTAATTATCCTTTCGTCATCGCTGATATAGGAAGATAGGACCCCCAAGGTAGTAGTCTTACCTGCACCGGTTGAGCCTGAGAAAATTATATTAATCTTCGCCTTAATGCACGCAACTAAAAAATCTGCCATACGTTTATCAAATGTCCCAATCGTAATTAAATCTTCTACTGACTTTAAAGTATCTAAGAACTTTCTTATCGTTACCATAGGGCCATCCAAGGCAATGGGAGGAATAATAATGTTCACGCGCGAACCGTCTTTTAATGAAATATCAGTATAAGGATATGATTCATCAACCCTGCGGCGCGTGGGAGCAAGCAGTTTATGAATCAGATACATAAGCTGCTTTTCATCTTCAAAAGTAATATCCGAAAGCAGGGTTTTGCCGTTACGCTCTATAAATATTTTTTTAGGCCCGTTAACCATAATTTCGGAAACCCGAGGGTCTTTCATTACGCTATCCAGGGGGCCGAATCCTAAGAAATCATTTAACAACTCACTAATAATCCTTTCTTTATCCAAAGCTCGCAAATCAATGTGTTCGTGATAAACAATTGTATTTAGGGTTTGGGCGACTGCCTCTTTAAACTCTTCGGCAGAGATATCTTGAGCAGAAAATAACCTTCCGTATTCAACTATAACCTTATCCCTAACTTTGGTTTTTAACGCCTTAACCATTTTTATTCTCCATTTCCTTTAATAAAACATTGATGCTATCGGAAAAACTGATTTTCTTGACTGCCTTTCCATTTTTAAAAAGTAGCCCTTCTTTCTTCCCGAAAGCAACCCCTAGATCCGCTTCCTTGGCTTCCCCCGGGCCATTAACTACGCAACCCATAAGCGCTACCTTTAGTCGTTTACCTGCAAAACAGGATAATTGGCTAACAGAATAACCGGATAACTCCTTTTCAAGTTTTTTGACTATACTTATTAAATCTACCTCACAGCGGCCGCATGTAGGACAACTTATAATTTCAGGCCCAAAACTACGTAAATTAAGTGATTCCAGTATAGACCTGGCAGCATAAACTTCCTGAACGGGTTTAGCAGCAAGAGAGACCCTTATCGTATCGCCTATCCCCTCTAACAATAAAGCACCCAAGGCAATGCTTGACTTTATCATACCTGCATAAGCAGGGCCGGTAGCTGTAACCCCCAGATGTAAAGGATAACCGCTTAGCTTAGCCATCTTACGGTATGCAAGAACAGTATCCAATACGCTGGATGCCTTCAGTGAAATTATTATATCGCGAAATTTAAAACTCTCCACTATCTTTATATACGACAGAGCGCTTCTTACCAGCTTATCCGGCATGCTGATATTTTTTAGGTTCGAGCCTCTTACTGATCCTGAATTGAGCCCGATACGTAAAGGTATATTAGCCAATCTTAAGGCACTGACTACTTCCTTTATTTCTTTCTTTTTATAGATATTTCCCGGGTTAAGGCGGATTTTATCAGCTCCGCTGTCAATTGCCGCCAGCGCAAGCCTATAATCAAAGTGTATGTCCGCTACTAAAGGAAGGCTGCTTTGCCTTTTTATCTTTCTAAATAAACGGGCATCATCCATATCCTTTATGGCTAAACGAACAATCTGACAACCCGCATTCTCTAATTCGCTAATCTGCTTAAGAACCCTTCCGGTATCCGAGGTCTTAACTTTAGCCATAGACTGGATAACTATGGGGTTTCTTCCGCCTATAGCTACATTACCAACCCTGATTACCTTTTTTATATCCCTATTTATAACCATTTTACTTTATAAAGAAATTGTATATTTTATTCCCGAAATTCCTGACTATGTCATTATAGGTTACAAAGATTGCCAGAAACATAATAAAGGTAACCCCGACCTTATTAATTGCCTTATCCATTCTAATGCTCAAATGCTTACCCCTTATTTTCTCCAAGGCCAGAAAGACAATATGCCCGCCGTCCAATATGGGCAAAGGTAAAAGGTTAAATATCGCAAGGCTTAAACTTAATACCGCCATTAAATGCAATACGGCTATAAAACCCAACCTGGCTGCTTTTGAAGTAATAAAGAATATTCCCAGGGGGCCGGTCATAGATTCACGCATAGAGAGCCTGCCGGTAGCTAAAAATCCTAATGCCCTGTAAGTCATGACTGTTAAATCTTTAGTCTTATGAAATGCCAATAAAAACGAGGGCAGAAAACCGTGCTTTACCGTAACTACCTCATCAAAAGGAGTGATACCCAGAAGCCCGAGCCTGCGCTTCTGGCCTACCTGATCCTCAACATGCCTTTCATGTATTCTTACCGGAAGGGTAAGATTGCTATTCCCCCTGGCTAAAGAAACCTTTACATAATCTTCGGATCTTTTAACGTATACTATTTTTTGGAGTTCCTCCCAATATTCAACCTTTTTGCCGTCTATCGCAGTAATTTTATCCCCTACCTTAATTCCTGACTCCTGCGCTCCGAATCCGTCGATTAACCCGCCTACCTTAGTAGTAAATGTAGGATAACCTATAAAGCATATGAGCCAAAAGAATAAAAAACCTAAGAAATAGTTAAGCAGTGGCCCAAAGAAAATAATCCAAAAACGCTTCCCGGGTTTTTGTGAGAAATATTCGTCCGGTTTACCAGTATAATCCTCGAGATTATCACCGGCTAATTTTACAAAACCTCCCAGCGGTAATAAATTAATGCTGTATTCGGTATTCTTTTTCTTCTTTTTAAATAACGCCGGTCCGAAACCCAAAGAGAACTGCTCAACCTTAACGCCAATTTTCTTAGCTATTATAAAATGCCCGAATTCATGCACTAATATAAGTATGCTCAAAATAAATAAAAAAATCAGTAAACTCACCATTTAATTAAGTACTCCTTTTTCTGATAAATCTACCGGCTTCCTGCCGGGCCCAAGTATCAGCATCTAAAATATCAACTAAAACAGGATTTAAATTATTACTGTGTCTTAACATTACCTTTTCTACAATCTTAGGTATAGCAGTAAAACCTATTCTTGCATTGAGAAACTCTTCTACCGCCACTTCATTAGCGGCATTCATTACCGCAGGTAAAGTTCCCAACTCCCTGGCTGCCTGATAAGCTAAAGATAAACAGGGAAACATTGAGATGTCAGGTTTACTAAAATTCAAAGATTTTAACTTATAAAAATCTATTCCTGCAAAACCATTAGCCAGCCTCTCAGGATACGATAGCGCATATTGAATAGGGATACGCATATCTGTCCTGGAGAGTTGGGCCAGGATAACCCCGTCCATAAATTCAACCATGGAGTGAATCAAAGCCTCGGGATGAATCAATACTTTAATCATCCTGTGATTTATATTAAATAGGAACATTGCCTCTAAAAACTCCAGGCCTTTATTCATGAGGGTGGCAGAATCGACTGTAATCTTTTTGCCCATTTTCCACCGCGGATGATTAAGTACCCTTAGTATAGAAACCCTCTTTAAAGATGACTTTTTTTCATAAAGTAACGGTCCTCCTGAGGCAGTAAGATAAACGATCTTTAACCTTGCCCTACCTTCACCTTGAAGGCATTGCCAGATTGCCGACTGTTCACTATCTACTGGGATAATTTTAATCTTGGACTTATCTGCCATACGCATAATAATGGGACCGGCCATAACCAATGCTTCTTTATTGGCTAAGGCAATATCCTTTTTGTTTTTAATCGCGGTAAGTAAAGGCACTAACCCAGCTGACCCGCTTATAGCAAATACGCACTGGTCTATCCTCTTGTCTTGAGAAAATTCCAATAGGCCTTTCTGGCCCGAATAAATCTTTGTTTTACGCCCTAAAACCTTTTTAAGTTTAAACGCAGCTTTTTCATCCCTTACGCAAACAAAAAGTGGCTTAAACTGCTCAATCTGCAAAGATAAAGTTTTTATATCCGAGTTAGCGCTTAAAGCTACAGCCCTAAATTTATCCGGAAACCTCTTAATCACGCTAAGGGTATTCTTTCCTATAGATCCGGTCGAGCCGAATATAGCAATATTTTTCATCTTAGCAAAATTGCACTTATATAAAAATAAAATACCGGGGCAGTAAAAATAAGGCTGTCGATCTGGTCTAGTACGCCGCCCATCCCGGGGAATATCCTGCCTGAATCTTTTACCTGGCAATCACGCTTTATTAAAGACTCGGAGAGATCGCCCAGTTGAGCCAATATACTTATACCTATACCTAATATTATAAGCTGCAAATAGTCCAATTTTAAAAAAGGTTTATAGGCTAAAGCGGATAAAAGACTAAAGATAATTCCGCCAAGCGCACCCTCAACGGTCTTATGCGGGCTTATATTCGGTACAAGCGAGTGCTTGCCAAACCTGCTGCCGATAAGATAAGCCCCGATATCGCATGTCTTGGTAATCAAAAGGAGCGAGGCTAATAAACCTAATCCTCCGTCTAGATACCTTATCTTAATCAGAAAACTAAAAGACCAGGAGACATAAATTATCCCGAATATAGTAGTAGAAATGCTTATTATGGCCCCGGAATGCTGGCGGCGCTTAAGCTGCATTATAACAAGGAATAAAAGAGCAAGTATTATAAATAAGAACTCCCAACCCCTAGTAAGTTCAAAACGCAACATTATAGATAAGGGGATTAAAGCGCCCAACCCTATACCGAAATATTTATAGGTTGCTGTTACTTTATTCTCAAGCATACGAAAGAATTCATAGAGCCCTGCGACTATAAATAAAGTAACCGCTAAACCACAGAGCCAATCAACAGATATAACCCCTATGATTATTAGGATAAGCAGGCTTGAACTTATTATTCTTCTTATCAACATTTATATACCGCCGAATCTCCTCTCTCTTGACTTATATTCATCTATCGCTTTCTTAAAATCATTGGCCTTAAAATCCGGCCAAAGTTTCTTGGTAAAATATAACTCTGCGTAAGAAAGCTGCCAAAGAAGAAAGTTGCTTATACGCATCTCGCCGCTAGTACGTATTAATAAATCGGGGTCAGGAAGGCCGTAAGTATAAAGGTATCGGCTAAATTTTCCTGCATCGATATCCTCAATCTCAACGCTGCCCGAGAGCACATCCTTAATAATACTTTTAGAAGCCTCAACAATCTCCTGCCGGGAACCGTAATTTAAAGCCAATACTACGGTTAAACCGGTATTATTTTTAGTTTCAAATTCTGCCCGTTTAATTTTATTCTGTATATTTATCGGCAGAGGCCTGCCTCCACCGATAACCTTAAAACGGATATTGTTCTTATTCATATCGCCCACCTCACGGATAAGAAAATTATCCAGATAACGCATAAGCATATCTATTTCTTTTTTAGGCCTTTTCCAGTTCTCGGAAGAAAAAGCAAAAAAAGTTAAAACACCGACACCCAATTCTCCGGCAGAGCGTACAATGTCCTTGACTCTTTTAACGCCTTCGCGGTGTCCGTAGCTTCGCGGTAAGTTGCGCTCTTTCGCCCATCGGCCGTTACCGTCCATAATAATAGCGACGTGCTTAGGGATATTATTTTTATCATCCATATTTACTGATGAACGCTATAGTCTATACCGGGGAATATATTATCTTTGTATTCGATTTCACTAAGCCTGCCTTCGTCAATAGAACCTTGTTTAATTTCATCGTATAGGCGGGAAAACCTTAAAAGATGATCCTTGGTACGGCGTATGGCATAATCCGTATGTGTACCGGTACCTAATATAAAAGCCCAGTCAGAGCTCTGAGCAAGCAATAACTCCCTCAATGCCTGATTCAAGGCCCGCCCGGTTAAACCATTCACACGAGGATAAGTTTTAGCTAGTTCTGTCATTTTATTCGAAGCATTGTGCAGATGCCGGTATATCCAATCGTTAGGCCCCTGAAGCCACATTTCGCTATACCCCTTCCAACCCCAACTTGACATTGAAGGAGTAATCACTTGATTGCGGGGATTTTCGCTTAAGTACTCCGGGACGGTAATTAATTTTAATTCATCCTGGTCAAAGTGGATCTTACGGATTAAAAACTCAAGCCAGAGAGGCCCCTCATACCACCAATGCCCGAATAATTCCGCGTCATAAGGAGAGACTATTACAGGTTTTTTACCCAGAAAATCGTATAAATAACCCGCCTGTTTCTGGCGGTTAAATATAAAATTTCCGGCATGCTCTGCTGCTTTATCCCGGGCCAATCTTGGAATATACGGTTCTTTATGGTTACCTGTTCCTGTAATACGAAAATACTTTATTCCGGTATTAATCCTGATGCCGTCAGGATGTATATATGGCTTTATATAATCATACTCTAAGTCAAAACCTATATCGCGATAAAATTCGCGGTAGCTGTAATCACCCGGATACCCCTCAATTGAGCTCCATACCTGTTTTGAAGACTCCAGATCTCTAGCTAAACAGGCAACGCCGCTTCCTTTGCAGTAAACCGGGGCAAAAACACCGTATTTAGGCCTAGGATTCCCGTGTAAAACGCCGTGGGAGTCAGTGAAAAAATAAGAAAGCCTTGCTTCTTTTAATATAGTATCATGCCCGGGATGGTATCCGCACTCGGGAAGCCATATCCCCCTTGGTTTTCTTTCAAAAATACTCTCATAATGAGAAACAGCCACCTTTACTTGAGCACGTACGGATTCTTTACAGGTATCCATAAGCGGTAAGTATCCGTGCGTAGCTCCGCAGGTAATAATCTCCAGTTTACCTAAATCCTGAAATTTCTTAAAAGCTAAAGCGAGATTGCAGCTGTATCTTAAGAAAGTATCCCTCGCGGATAAAAACTCATTCAGGTACATAGAAGGCAGGTCCTGAAATCCTGGCTGCCAGCGCGTCCTCTCTTTCTCCTTATGGGCTAATTCTATAAGCTTATTTATATGCTTTAAATAGCGCTCCTGAAGCAGTTGGTCAGAGAGCATAGAAATCAAAGTTGGGCTAAGGGTCATAGTGATGCGGAAATCTACCCTATCAGCAACCAGCCTCTCAAATACAGCAATAAGCGGTACATAAGTTTCGGTTATCGCTTCATACAACCAGTCTTCTTCCAGAAAATCCTCGTACTCCGGATGACGGACAAAAGGCAGGTGCCCGTGCAATACCAAGCAAAGATATCCTTTATGCATTTAATGAGCCCACAACTTACGCACACCAAAGGTGTGAGTAAGTTGTTGGGGCGAATTAATCCCCGACGTTTTGTTTCGTTTTGCTATGCAAAACCCCAAAACGGCGGGGATAAGTTCGGACATAAAAGTTATGTCGCTTAAAGCTAAATTGTTTTCTATATACCGCTCCATAACTTTTGTCCTCACTTATTTTGTCTCTCTATTTACTACGGGAGTAATTGTCTTTTTCTCTAGCTTATCCCTTGAAACAGCTTTAACCGGAATAACCTGTTTGCCATCAGGCAAAGCAAAACGTAAAGTAAATGTACCATCATGCCTTAAGGATACAGGCTTCTCTTGGACAGTAACTTTAGCACCAGGTTCAGTTGCTCCGTAAACAATCAATTCACAATTAACCTCAAGCCAAAAACTTCTTGGTAGCTGTTTTTTTGTAGGGCTTGCCATAGAAGCAATACCCGGAGAGCTTATAACACCCTTACGCCATACGCCGCCTGCTGGAGAACTTCTGCCTAAACCAAAACCCATTCCGTATAGCCTGGCGAACATATCATCAGGGATCATCCACTCCTCATCGGTAATCCAGGATGGTCCGTCAATGGGAGTCTCCACAATATTGGAGCGCAATATAGTTATGAATCTTCCTTTGCTTAACAAAATTCCTAAATCTACGCACCATGACCTTCCCGGAGAACCTATATCGATATACCAGCTTGAAGCATCTTCGCGTACCTGAATATCAAAAAACCTGTTGGCATTTAACCCATTAAAAACAATATTACTTACATCATAAACACGCAATATTCTTTTAGCCTTATAAAATTCTTCTTTAAGCTCTGACTTATGCTTATCCCAAGTAGATCCCTTTACTTCCCAGTAAGTATACAGCCACCAGGGATCGCGTACAGCTAGAACCATTGTTTCGCGTCCGTATTCTGAAGGAAGCGTTTCTTTGGAATAATCTTGCATGGCCATTGATTTAGCGTGCGAAAACTTTCCTGCTTCTATAGCTACCTCTTGCCTGCTTAAAACATCTTTTTTCTCTTCAAGCTTCCGGGCAGGTATTGTTTTTTTACGGGAAGCTTTTTTAGATTTTGCTTTCGACTTTAAACTAACCCTTTTTATCTTAGCCATAAACCCCTCCGTTTCTTTACAATAAAAAAGGGGAGCCCTATTTCCCCTTAAAGAACTTTATTAAGAACTGTTCTTTTTCTTGCATCCCCTATTTCATCTCTTAACCTTCTTACTCTCTTTTAAAGCTTTCTTAAGATCTGTCTCCAATGTCTCTTTAACCTTAGTTACTTTTTGCAATTCATCCTTAAGGGTCTGACAAACCATTTGCTCCTGAAGCAAGGCTTTTTTAGTAGCCTGAAACGCAACCCTCTCTTCTTCTAGCTCTTTTTCTTTGGCATTAAGTTTTCCCGTAAGGGAAACTTTTTCCTGAGAGAGCCTTACCAGCTTTTCTTCGGCATCCAGCCTTTGCGCCATCTCTTTTTTGCGCAAGGAACCCTGGCTATATGAACTTATGCATGAACCTATATTAAGGATAAAAAAAGATATACATAAAACCAGTAATATAACTACCTGTCTATTTTTAGGCAAACCTTCCATTAGAAATAGCCTTTTTTATTTTATTTTACCGCTAGGCTCCAAAGAAGTAGCCGCATCTTCTTTTACCTTTGAAATCTTCGGCTGTATAACAATCTCAACCCTGCGGTTTAACTTTCTTCCCTCTTTTGTATCATTAGAGGCAACCGGGCGGTATTCGCCAAATCCGATTACTGAGAGGCGTTCGGGAGAGATGCCTTTTTCATTAACCAAAAAATGTAATACGCTTAAAGAGCGGGCAGTAGACAATTCCCAGTTAGATTTCCATCCGGAATGCTTAATCGGCACATTATCGGTGTACCCTTCTATCCCTATATTAAAACCGCCCATATTCTCTTTTAATACCATAGAAACCTTATCTAAAAGAGGGTATGCCTCTGGCCTTATTTTGGCCTTTCCTGAATCAAACAAGAGGTCTCCTACTACGGTAATAACCAAACCTTTCTCCATCATCTGAAGCTTTATCTGCTTATCGGATATCTCCTTGCCTAACCTCTCCTCCAATAACATCTTTGCCCGGGATAACTCATCTAATTGGCTAGTAAGCTCTTCAATCTTCAGTGCATCTGATCGCCGGCCCTTCTGAAATATAAATGTGCAGCCTGACAAAGCAAAGCCTAACAAAAACACTAGCCCTACCTTTAATATATTTTTCATCTCTACCTCTCCTCGTATAATATGTGTTACTGTTAATAAGATAGTTTTTTCTATAAAGAACGAATTTCTTTGAAAATTAAGAGAGACCCTGCTAAAC
>JAFGUY010000102.1 GCA_016938245.1 Candidatus Omnitrophota bacterium
AGAAGTTATGATGAAAAAATTTTGGCGCAAAAGGATTTTAAAAAACGCACTTTCTCTTCAAAAAATCCACCAAGTATGATTTGGTCGGGGCGAGTGGACTTGAACCACCGACCTCAGCGTCCCGAACGCTGCGCTCTAGCCAAACTGAGCCACGCCCCGTTAAATCTTATCTCCGTGGCGTCCCGCATCGCACAGATATTCTTATCAGAATTGTTTGCTTGCGGGATTTCACTGAATACACCTGAGGTGCATTATTGTGTTCAAAAATCCTCCGAAGCCCGCCATACCTCTTGCTAATCTACCAAAGGGCGTAGGAGGATGACCACGCCCCGTTACAAATTGATTTAATAAGTATACCAGAAATTACTAAGATTGGCAATAATTAGACTTTACCAGAATATCAAACTCAATATTAACTCTATCAGAAGGGCATTTAAAACTTAACGTGGTTTCTTTAAGGGTATGCGGGATAATATAAACACTAAGATAACCGGATCTTGCTTTCTGGATAGTAAGGCTTACCCCATCAACCGCAACCGATCCTTTAAGGATACAGTATTTAAGATACTGCGCTGGTACAGCGATTTCAATAATCAAATTCCCCGAAGAAATTGTTTTCTTACGAATAATCCCTGTACAATCAATATGGCCTAAGACAAAGTGGCCTGAGACCCTGTCGCCTACTTTTAGGCTACGCTCGAGATTAATTTTTTTGCCTGGCCTTAAGGATCCTAAATCAGTCGCCTTAGCTGTTTCAGGCATCATCTCAAAAGTAAGCACACCCCTGTCAGCCTTAACTACGGTAAGGCAGGCGCCGTTACAGGAGATACTATCGCCTTTCTTTACGCCTTGGCTAACTTTAGAAGCGCAAATATCAAGGACGGTAACGTTACCTTGCCGCGAGATTCTCTTTGTTATACCCAATTCCTCTATAATACCGGTGAACATATTACTTTATATAACCCTCAACTAAAAAGTCTTCTCCTAATTTAATCAGTTTTAAATCTTTTATTTTTACCGAGCGTTCAACGCGCGCTACTCCCCTCCCCATCACCGAGCTAATCGCATCTTTGCCTCCGATAATCTTCGGGGATAAAAAAAACATGATCTTATCTACAAGCCCTTCATCAAAAAGTGAGCCGTTTAAAGTCCCGCCTCCTTCAACTAATATGTTAGATATCCCCATCTTTAATAATTTCTTAAAGCAATCCTTCAAGTTTATCTGGCCGGCTTTCTCTTTAACTTCCAAAATGCGGGCTTCTTGTGCCAGTATCTTTCTATTCTCCGTCTCCTGGCCCGCCTTAGTAGACAAAGTAACAATTATAATCTGCGAACCTTTAGAAAAAATACTTGCTTCCCGCGGAGTACTCAATTGGCTATCGATAATTATCTTAATAGGTTGCTTCTTAGAAAACCAAGCATTAAGCTTAGGGTTATCTCTTAAAACAGTATTTACCCCTACCATTATCGCATCAAAATCCTGGCGTAGGCGGTGGGCGACCCCCCTAGATTTATCCGAAGTAATCCATTTAGAATTTCCTGTCCTGGTGGCGATTCTGCCGTCTAATGATTGAGCGACCTTAACCGTAACAAACGGGAGTTTCTTAGTTATATATTTTATGAAAACTTCATTCATCCTCTTTAGCCTATCCTCTAAAAACCCTACTTTAACCCTAACACCGAACTGTTTTAATATTGCGATTCCTTTGCCATTATTAATCGGGTTAGGGTCAATCATGCCGATAATTACCTCTTTAATACGGCTTTCGATAATCCTGTTTACGCAAGGAGGGGTAAGCCCAAAATGAGCACAGGGCTCTAAAGTAACAAAAAGAGTTGCGCCTTTGGCATTTTTTCCGGCTTCATCCAAAGCTATAATTTCTGCATGCGGCAGGCCTGCTTTTGCGTGAAATCCTCTGCCGATAATCCTGCCTTTCTTTACTACTAATGCGCCAACCATGGGGTTAGGATAAGTCTTCCCCTTACCCTTTAAGGCAAGCCGCATAGCTAAATTCATATAATAATCATGGCCTCTTTTCATCTTAAACTTTTCTTTGCCTCTTTTAATTTTTCCACCAAAGAGTACGGTAGCTTAATAGACCCGATACGTACCGAAGGCTTTGCGCTACCATGGTAGTCTGAACCTCCGGTAACTAATAAATTATTTTCTTTAGCCAAATTCAAATAGAAATTAATCTCTCCCTGCGAATGCTCAGGATAATAAACCTCTAAACCCATAATGCCTGATCTTATAAATTCATTTACCAGATTATCATCTCTGATAAGATACGGATGCGCCAAGACAGGAATTCCCCCTGATTCTTTAATAACGCTTATCGCCTCCTTAGGGCTAAATCTAAACCCTAAGCTATAAGCCGGTCCGTTATCTCCGATATATTTATTGAATGCCTCTTGAGTTGATTTTATAAACCCCTTCTTTAAAAGCGCCCTTGCTACATGCAGCCTGCCCGGAACCGCCCCGCAGCTTACCTCAAATACATCTTCTGCCTGTAAATTTATTCCTATATTATTTAATTTAGAGACAATCTTATGTATACGCAAGATACGGTTTTCTCTTAAATGATCTAACTTTTTTAATAAATAGGGGTAATTATAGTCAATAAGATAACCTAGTATATGGACCTCCTTGCCGCTTACTTCAGCGCTAATCTCTATGCCCGGTAAAACCTCAAGATTAATAGGATTAGCTGCTTCGATTGCCTCCTTAATTCCGGAAATCGTATCATGGTCAGTTATGGCGATACAAGAAAGACCTGCGCCGACGGCCTTCTTTACCAGGTCTTCGGGGGTATATGTCCCGTCAGAATAATTAGTATGCAGGTGTAAATCGGAAAATTTCACTTATCTTTCTCCGCCTTAATTTTATCCAATATTGCATTAACAAACTTACCTGCCTCAACCCCTGAGAATTTCTTAGCAAGGTCAACTGCTTCGTTAATAGAGACCTTTGCGGGAATATCATCGCAGTAGATAAGCTCAAAACAACCCATGCGCATTATATTCCTATCTACTACTGCCATGCGCTTAAGTTGCCAGTTCTGGGCGTATTGAGAGATCTTTTTATCAATCTCGTCAAGATTAGAAATAACCCCCTTGACAAGCTTGGAAGCAAATTCTTTAAGCTCCTTATCAATGCTTTCTTCGTTATGCACTAACCAGAAATTCTCCAACGCAGCTTCCGCCGCAGGCTCTTTAGTAATATCAAGCTGGTAAAGGAGCTGTAAGGAAAATTCGCGGGCAAGCGTGCGCTTACGCATATTATTTTATCTTTTCCAGAATATTTGCCATTTCAATTGCTGATAAAGCAGCATCGCGGCCCTTATTGCCGTCTTTGGTACCTGAGCGCTCTACTGCCTGCTCAATAGTATCGGCGGTAATAATCCCGAATATTACCGGTAACCCCGTCTCAGAAGAAGCCCTAGCTATGCCTTTAGCTACTTCTGAAGCAATATAATCAAAATGCGGGGTCGCCCCGCGGATAACCGTACCTAAGCAGATTACAGCGTCATAAGACTTGGACTTCGCCATCTTCTCGGCAACCAGAGGTATCTCGAATGCTCCCGGAACCCAGGTTATAGTCAAATCCTGCTCTAAAACTCCGTGCCTTAACAAAGTATCTGTGCATCCGGAAACTAACTCCTTGGTCATAAAATCATTGAAGCGTGAAGCTACAATACCGAACTTCTTCCCCTTGGCAATTAAATTGCCCTCTACCACCTTTACCATTTCATCCTCCTTTTTTAGTCTATGTTTAGATTATGCCCTAACTTTTCTTTTTTGGTTTTTAGATATTTGTAATTTGAAGGGTTATGCTCAATCTCTAAGGGGACTCTTTCAACCACACGAAGGCCGTAGCCCTCTAGGCCTATAATCTTACGGGGATTATTGGTAAAGAGGCGAATATTTTTTACGCCTAAGTCTATTAAAATCTGGGCACCGATTCCATAATCCCTTAAATCAGGCTTATGCCCCAGCGCCTCATTTGCCTCAACCGTATCAAGGCCCTGATCCTGCAAGGCATAGGCCTTGATCTTATCTACAAGGCCGATACCGCGCCCTTCCTGGTTCATATAAAGTATAATTCCCTTACCTTGCGAAGATATAACCTGTATCGCCTTGATTAATTGCTTTCCGCAGTCACAGCGCAACGACCCAAAAACATCTCCGGTCAGGCACTCTGAATGCACGCGCACTAAAACCGGCTCATCTCTCCACTTACCCGCCGTAAGCACGGTATGAATTTTGTTATTTGTAAGATCGCGGAAGAGAATAAGATTAAACTCTCCGAATTCCGTAGGAAGAATAGTTTCGGTTAATCTTTCAACCAGCTTTTCGGATTTACGGCGGTATTCAATAAGGTTTGTAATAGAACAAATCTTTAGATCGTGCTTTCTGGAGAATTCCAAAAGCTGCGGCATACGGCTCATGCTCCCGTCTTCATTCATAATCTCGCAGATAACTCCTGCAGGATAAATCCCGGCAAGCCGGGTAAGGTCAACTGCTGCTTCAGTGTGCCCGGCACGCACTAATACCCCTCCTTGCCGCGCCCTAAGCGGAAAGATATGCCCGGGCCGGACTAAATCTTCAGGCTTAGTTTTAGAATCAATCAAAACTTCGATTGTACGAAAACGGTCATGCGCGGATATTCCGGTAGTTATCCCCAAAGCCGCATCAACTGACATAGCCCAGGCAGTAGAAAAAGGATCTTTCTGATGAACAACATTATGTTCTTTTAACATCGGATCCAAATCTAAAGCATCGAGCCTTCCCTCTTCCATAGGGACACAGATAAGCCCGCGGCCAAACTTAGACATAAAGTTTATATGCTCTGCTTTTACGAAAGAAGCAGCCATAACTAAGTCGCCTTCGTTCTCGCGGCCCTCGTCATCAACTACGATTACCATCTTTCCGTTTTTTAATTCTTCAAGTATTTCAGGTATGGTATTAAACATGCTTTCCCCTAAATAAAAAACCCGAAGATGATCTTCGGGCATAAGAATTATTAATCTCCTTCCATCTACTGACCTACGTAAAAGTAATAGAAAATATATTACCCCCGCTTCCATGGCAATTCCGAAGCCCGGATGCAAGACC
>JAFGUY010000002.1 GCA_016938245.1 Candidatus Omnitrophota bacterium
TCTTTAGTTGTAGTTTTACCATTTGATCCGGTAACCGCGATAACAGGTATATTATACCGTTTACGGTTATAATGGGCGATACTACCTAAGGCCTTAGTTGAATTCTTAACCTTAATTAAAGCCACGCCGATCCCGCTTAAATCTTTCTCTGCGATAATACAGCTTGCCCCTCTGGCGGCTGCAGCTTTAATAAAATCATGGCCATCAAAATTATCCCCCCTGATAGCAAGAAAGGCTTCGCCTTTCTGGATCTTGCGAGAATCAATAGAAATTCCTTTTATGGCTTTCTGGCCATCGCCTGATATTAACTTGCCCTGGGATGCCCTTTCTAATTCATAGATTTTAAACATCGGCTTATTTCCTCACGGTCATCAAACCTTATAACCTTATTCTTAAGGATTTGATACTTCTCATGCCCTTTACCTGCAACTAAAACAATATCACCCTTTTTAGCCATAGTTAAAGCAGACCTTATCGCCTCTCTCCTATTGTAGATAACCGAATAATTATCCTTCTTTATGCCGGCGGTTATGTCCTTCATTATGCCCCCGGGATTCTCAGAGCGGGGATTATCATTAGTCAATATCACAAAGTCAGACAGTTGGCTGGCAACCTTTCCCATCTTAGGGCGTTTTAAGGTATCCCTCTCTCCCCCGCAGCCGAAAACAGTGATAATCCGCTTTAAAGATAAATTTCTTAAAGATTCAAGGGTATTTCTTAAGGCGTCCTCGGTATGGGCATAATCGACAAATATATAAAAACCCATCCCGCATTTTACCGGTTCAAGCCTGCCGGGGGCAAAATTAAAACTCTCGATTGCATCCTTAACCTTATCCAAGGGCAAGCCTTCTTTAAGCCCCCAGGCAAAGGCAGCCAGGATATTGTAAATATTATGCCTTCCGATCAGGCGGGCCTCTATCCTTAACCTGCCCCCGGGGAAAAGTAATGTGAATTTCGTAGACTTTAGGCCGTAAATTATTTTCTCTGCCCTAACCTGCGCTCGGGCGCCTAGTCCATAGGTGATAACTTTTGCCCTGGTAATCTTCTTTAATAAAGAATAATGCTTATCATCCTGATTTAAAACAGCGAAGGCCTTTGCTGACAGTCCTTTAAAAAGTTTTGCTTTAGCATGAAAATAACTGCTTAGGCTTCTGTGATAATCCAGGTGATCCTGGGTAAGATTTGTAAATATAGCGGAATGAAAGTCTATCCCTAAAACCCTTCCCTGATCCAAGGCATGCGAAGATACTTCGGTAGCGGAGTAATCAATATGCTCTTTAACCATATTATTCATTAAAGATTGCAACTCTACAGGCCCGGGGGTAGTATTCTTAGAAGGTACGACTATTTTATTAAAACGATAATTCACCGTGCCTATTACCGCAGGCCTAAAACCCGACTTATGAATAATAGCCTCAAGTATATAAGCAACTGTGGTCTTCCCGCAGGTTCCGGTGATCCCGATAATTTTAAGCCTGCGCGAGGGATTGTTATAAAACTCAGCGGCTAAGCTTGCTGCGGCCAAACGCGTATCATTAACCTTAACCAAAGGCGTGTCTTTTCTGCTGATTCTTTTAACCCGTAAGTCGCAAACTACAGCAATTGCCCCTCTCCTTATAGCCTCATCTATAAACCTGCTGCCATCAAGGCTGGCCCCTTTTACCGCGATAAAGATAAAACCTTTCCTTACTGCTTTGGAATTGCAGCTGATCCCTTTAGCCTTACCGGATTTAATTAATTCAATGGTCTCTTCTATCTTCATTTAATTTCAGTTGAGTAAATACGGCCTGTTTTGTCTTCAAATACCTCACCACATCCGCAGCAACGCTCTTGAATACCGGCGCAGCAACAACACCTCCAAAATAATAAGGGCGCGGTTCATCCAAAGAAACTATGATCGTCACTACCGGATCTTGCGCAGGAGCAAATCCGATAAAGGAGGCGATAAATTTATTGTGGGAATATCCTCCTCCTGGTTCCAGCTTCTGGGCAGTCCCGGTTTTGCCTGCAGAAGTTAACCCCTGCATTTGGGCCATTTTGCCTGTTCCCTCCTCAACTACTCCGGTAAGCATTTTAGCTACCCTGGCTGCTGTCCCCTCAGAGACAACCCTGCGTATTAAAACAGGGCTGTTCTTTTTTACAATCCTACCCTGCTTATCCCTGATCTCTTCTATGACATAAGGCTTCATTAATTTTCCTCCATTAGCAATGGCAGAAAGAGCGCTAGCCAGCTGAAGCGCAGTTACGCCTACCTCATGCCCTATAGGGATAGCGCCTATGGAAGTCTTGGACCAGTAACGCGGCTCTTTAATCATGCCGGATATTTCACCGGGAAGGTCAATCCCCAATTTAGAGCCGAAACCAAAAAGCTTGATATATTTATAAACAACCTCTGCCCCGAGCAGCTGAGCAATCTTGGTAGTGCCAATATTGCTAGATTTCTCGATTACCTCACGGAAAGAAAGCCAGCCATGAGAAACATAATCATGCAGGATATGGTTGGCTACGCGGTATGCCCCATTCTCGCAGAAGATTTTATCTTCTTCGCTTAACCTCTCTTCCTCTAAAGCAGCGGCTGCGGTAACAATCTTGAATACTGAACCCGGCTCGAATAAATCACAGATAGCACGATTCCTCTTCTGATCTTTGCTTACATTCTTATGCTCATTTAAATCATAGGAAGGCCGATTAGCCATAGCCAGAATCCTGCCGGTATAAGGGTCCATCACAATTATGCTCGCCCCTTTAGCATTATAAGTCTTAAAGGCCTTCTCAAGCTCCCTCTCAGCGATATATTGTACCACCTGATCAATAGTTAAAACAATATCCATGCCGTCTTTAGGCAGTACCATCTTCTCATAAACATCCAGTTTCGATTGGCGGGCATCGCGCAAGAATAAACCCCATCCTGCAGTGCCTTTCAGGTACTCGTCAAGATAAAGCTCAATGCCTTCTAGCCCGGTATTATCTAACCCCGCAAAACCAATAATCTGGCTGGCCAGATATGTATTAGGATAACTGCGCTTACTCTCCCTCACAAATCCTAAGTGCCTAATCTTCAATTTCTTAACCTCTTCAACCTCCTGCAGGCTTAACTTACGTTTTAGCCAAATAAAGGCTTTCTTACGGGATAGCCTTTCCCTTAAATAATCCTGGCTTAAATTCAACACATCGGATAGCCGGGTGATAGCCATTTCTTTCTGGGCATTACTCATCATATTAGGAGCGGCATAGAGGGAGTCCGCGGGAAGGTTTAAAGTCTGCGGCTTCATATTACAATCATAAATTATTCCGCGGGAAGGCTCAATCTCTGCAAAGAGATTATGCTGCTTCCTGGCGATATCCGCAAGGTAATTTGAACGGAAGGTTTGGATATAGGCAAGCCTCAAGGCGCAGATAATTAAGAAAAGCAGGAAAGATAGGAATACCGCCTCGCACTTACGGCGATAGTTACTTATATACACATTAAGTTTTGATTAGCAAAAATGTTAAGGATTAACCGTCTTAGCTTCTGCCTGCCTACTCAAACCAAAAAAACGAGCAAATAGATTCTGTTTGCTCCCTGATAACTCACTTAAGGTTACCCCAGAACTTGTGGGGACTAACTTAACCAATTGATATTTATCCGGCATCTGAAAATCCGAACGGATAGAAAGGCTGCTGCCGATATTAACCAGAGAAGAATTCTTTTCGATGCTGTATCTTAAGACACTGTTCTTATCCAAGAGTTCCTGAAAAACCGCATGCTGTTTCTGGCTTGCGTATGCCAAACGAATAATTTCGCTCTGTTGATAGACATAAAGCACCGAAAAAAAAGTAATAAAAACCACCAGTGATAAAAATTTATTTAGCCTCATGGCTCTACAGTCTTTCTGCCGCCCTAAACTTCGAGGACCGGCTTGCCGGGTTAACCTCTACTTCAGATTGAGTAGGGGTTTGCGGCTTAGGGGTTAATATATTTATAAGGCCTGCTGCCTCTGCCTTACGAAAAGCAAACTTAATTACTCTGTCTTCGAGGGAGTGAAATGAAATAACACATATTCTTCCTTTTTCTCTCAAGGCAATAATCGCCTTGTTAACAGCAGTCTCTAGTATTTCCAACTCCCTGTTAACGGCAATACGCACCGCCTGAAATGTCCTGGTTGCCGGATGTATACGGTAATGCCGGCAGCGGTAGCGCGAAGGTATAGATTTAGATACGATATTTGCCAACTCAATAGTAGTGGCTATCGGCTGTTTCTGCCTTTCCTTTACCAAAAAGCGTGCAATACGGCTATGCCACCTCTCCTCTCCGAAATTCCATAAGAGGGTGGATAACTCGTCTTCGTTGAGGTTATTAACTAAATCGTAAGCCGAAATATAACTATCCTTATCCATGCGCATATCTAAAGGCCCCTCGCTTTTGAAACTAAAACCACGCGCAGCATTTTGAAGCTGAAAAGTAGAAATACCTAAATCAAACAAGAATCCATCAACTTTATCTACTTTTAGGTCTGATAAAAGCGTATCTAAATCCACGAAATTACCGCGGATGAGCTTAACGGCGGACCCAAATTCACTCAGTCTTTGCCGCGCCACGCTTAATGAATCCTCGTCGCGGTCAATGCCAATGAGCCCTCCTCTAGGGAGAATCCGCCCTAATATTTCTTTTGAATGCCCGGCAGTCCCCAATGTGGCATCTACTATAATTTTCCCGGGCCTTAAGTTTAAATAATCCAAAACTTCCCGTAACATTACGGGAGTATGAAAATTTGTATTAAGCATCCATCAACTTCTCGGCAATCTCTTCAAAAGACTGCTTAGAATTACCGTAAAATTCTTCCCATTTATCCCTTGCCCATATTTCAACCCTATTGGATACGCCGACAATAATGACGTCTTTCTTAATCTGGGCAAAATCTTTTAAATACTGAGGCAATAAAATTCTCCCCTGTGCATCAAAATTAACCTCCACTGCTCCGGAAAAATAAAGCCGGTTAAATTTACGCGATTCTGATTTCGTAAAGGAGATAGATTTGAACTTATTCTCCTGGGTTTTCCACTCCTCTTCGCTTAACATAAACAGACAGCCGTCTAAGCCTCGGGTAACAAAAAACTTCTCAATGAAATGCGCTTTGGCTGTTTCACGAAACTTGGCAGGCAATATAAGACGACCCTTACGGTCTATAGAATGCAGGTACTCGCCATAAAACATGGCTTATCTCCTCCCACTTCTCTCCACTTTTAACCACTTTGTAGGTCAAGTATAGATAAAAACCTTTCTCTTGTCAAGCAAAAAAAATACCTAACTTATTATGAAACAAGGAGTAGTGGCTATTTTGGGTTCAAATAACCATATATAGTGGTCTTCTGGGAGGCAGAGAGTAGAATTTTCCTAGCGCAGATTATATCTTTCCTGATTTGACTGCTTAAAGCTTCCAAAGAAGAAAATTTCTTATCCGGACGGATCTTTCTGACAAATTGAATCTCCAGGTTTTCGCCGTAAATATTTTTCTTAAAATTTAATATATAGACCTCGATTCCTGTTACCTTCTTAAGCTCCTTGAGAGTGGGCTTTTTGCCGATATAACAGGCCCCCATAAATTTCTTCTTTTTAAATATAATTCTTACCGCATAAATACCCTCAGCCGGAATTACCTCATGGTGCGGGTTTATATTAGCAGTAGGAAAACCTAATATCCTTCCTAAAGAAGTACCTTTTACCACCGTCCCTAAAATACTTACCGGCCGGTCCAATAATGCCTGAGCCTCTCTTATCTTTCCTTGCTTTATTATTCCGCGGATTAAGGTACTACTTATAGCCCTGCCCCTGTGCTTAACAATAGCAAAACCTTTTGCTTTAAACCCATATTTCTCCCCTAGCTCTTCCAGTAAAACAAAAGAACCCTGGGTATTTCTGCCAAACCTAAAATCTTTTCCCACATAGATATACCTTGCGCAGAGCTTATCAACCAGTACCTTTTTAACAAAATCAACAGCGCTAATCCTGGAAAAATGCCTCGTGAAATTAATCACTACGCACAGATCAATGCCTAATTCCGCAAAAAGATGCAATCTGTGCTCAAGCGAATAAAGGCTCTCCTGTAGCTGCGGATGCGGCCAGAAGGTCACAACAATACTGACCCCTTTGACCTGGCGTGCCTTGGCTACTGCTGTTTTAAGTATCTCTTTATGCCCGCGGTGTACTCCATCAAATACACCCATAGCCACTACCGCAGCTCTATTCTGCCTAACTTTATTAATCCCGTAGATAACTCTCATTTTAAACTTTTAATTATTCTGGATATCACCTGGCTGCGTATATCTGCAAGCCTACCCTTGATAGTGCATCCGGCGGCGCTCTTATGCCCCCCTCCGCCAAAATACTGAGCGATCTTATTCACATCGAAGGAGCCGTTAGACCTCAAATTAAAACGTATCTCATTCTTTACCCCGATGTTTTCTTTAAAAAGAACGACTATCTGCGCATCTTTTATCGCGCGCATAAAACCTAAGATATGCTCGCTTAGGTCGAATGAAACTTTTCTATGTTTTAATAACCTTGCCGGGGCCAAGACATAAACGACCTTACCATTCTTTGCTCTAACCACCCCTGACAAGATTTTTATCAAAAGCTGCATATCGGAAAAAGAAACATTTTCATATATATCCCTATAAACCTTATTTATATTCAGGCCCAGACGCATAAACTCTGCGGCTGCCCTATGGGTCAATTCCGACGTATTGGAATAGCGGAATGATCCTGTATCCGTCATGATACCCACATACAAAGAAAGCGCTGATTTCCTATCAAAGGCAACGCCTATCTCTTTATAAAGCAGATAAACCATCTCGGAGGCAGAAGAAAAATGCGGCTCAACCCAATTGTAATCTCCGAAATTATTATTGCTTATATGATGGTCGATATTTATAACCGGGCGCCTCTCCCTGTTTAACTTATAAACCTCCCCTGCACGGCTTAGGTGAGAACAATCCAGGGCTACCATGCAATCGAAAGAAATATTCTTAATTTCTTTGTACAATTTTATGCAATCGGCTCCAGGGAGAAAGCTTAACTCCTGCGGAAGAGGATCCTGATTAACAATAAAAGCCTGCTTATTCATCTTTTTCAAGAGGAAGTACAAGCCAAGCTCTGAACCTAAGGCATCCCCTTCGGGGCTAGTATGCGTAGTAATAAGAAAAGATTTATGTTTTTTTATTGCTGCGGCGACTTTTCTTTGGCTCATCTTGTTCATTATGCTCCTTTATCTGATTTAAAATCTCTTCTATACGTACGCTGTATTCGCTAGACCTATCTTCATAAAAGGCTATTTCCGGGGCAAACCTCAGGTTCAGCCTCTGGGCGATTAGTTTACGAACAAAACCTAAAGATGAATCCAGGACCAGCTTAGTTTTTTTATAAGCCTCCTCATTGCCTAAAACGCTAAAGAATATTTTAGCAAACCTTAAATCATGCGTTATCTCAACATTAGTAATAGTTACAAACCCCACCCGCGGGTCCTTTAGCTTATCGTGTATGATAACGCTTACCTCCTGGCGGATCGCCTCGGCTACCTTATCTTGTCTTGACATTTTAATTTCATTCCTCCTGTTAACAATTTCTTAATTAAAGATAACTCCCCAGCCCTTGTCTTGATATCGCCGTTAAGCTTGGCACTTAGAACCTGCCGGAATATCTCCTGGTAGCTCGGCCCGGGAGGAAGCCCCAGGCAATGCAAATCATCACCCGAAACAGAAACACACATTCCATTATAAATTTCCAGGAAATTTTCAATATTTCGCCTTAATACCCGATTCCCGTATTTTGCCCTCAGGCAAATAATCGTTTCATAACTTAAGGGCTCTAATAGGTCGAATATCCTCGAGGGCATTATCCCGCCGCTGCTTAATTCACGGGCAAATGATTTTGTTAACCCCTTAGAGGATAGTATCCTTTTCTCCTCTCCCTTACGCAGGCCAAACCTTAAACAGATACCTTTAATCGCATCAGGCTTAAGTGAATCAACCAGGCCCGTAAAATAAATTAACCAGGCATCCAGGCATCTACGCCCGGGATAGCTCTTATTAAACCATCTGATCTCCTTAGCTAATGATCTTAAATAGGCATAAGTTTTAGCATTAAGCTTAAGGCGCTGGTGGATAAATTCAAAACCGGATAATTCTCCTATCCGCTTAATATTACTAATAGCGTTTTTCTCTTTTAATATTAATATCAGGTCGTCCCGCAGCCGGTGGGGATGGACTTCCCCTAAAAGCCCAAGGCTAACCGCTTCTTTAATCAGCTTCAAGGTTGAAGCCTCAATTCTGAAGCCAAGCCTTTGCTCAAAACGAATCCCCCTCAGTATGCGCGTGGGATCATCCCTAAAGCTTAAGTTATGCAGAACGCGTATTTTCTTATGCCTTAGGTCCTCTCTGCCGGAAAAGAAATCAATCACCTCTCCGTAATTTAAACTTACAGCCATGGCATTAATAGTAAAGTCGCGGCGGTATAAGTCATCTCTCAGAGAGCCTGCATAAACAACCGGCAGATGTGCGGGCTTAGCATAGGTTTCCTTCCGGGCAGTTGAAAAGTCTATCTTCAGCCCTGAACTCAATAGAACCGTAGCTGTTCCAAAGCGCTTATGCGCAATAATCTTAGACTTATTTAAGGCAGCTAATTTTTCTACAAAATCTATCGCATCGCCTTCAATTACTATATCCAAGTCCAGGTTCCTAACCCCTAAAAGAAGGTCTCGCACAAATCCTCCAACCAGGTAGGTATTAAGGCCACAGGATAAAGACTGATCGCGCAAATATTTCATCAAGCCCCTTAACTCAATTGGAACCTTAGCTAGTATACCCTTCATATTTATCCTTTTTCATAATCACGGCCTTGGGTGAAACTGCCTATGTACACTCTTCAGCCTGTCTTTATTTACATGCGTATAGATCTGAGTCGTAGAGATATCAGAATGCCCGAGCATCTCCTGAACTGAGCGTAAATCCGCCCCATGCTCTAATAAATGCGTGGCAAAAGAATGCCTTAGAGTATGCGGCTTAATCGGTTTCTTAATCCTTGCAAGCTTGGCGTATTTCTTAATAATCTTCCAAAAGGATTGCCGGGATATCTTCTTGCCGCTACGGCTCAAGAATAAAAACTCAGATTCCCCATCTTTAATGAGCTTTGGCCGCGATTCCTTAATATACCTGTTTATACTGGCGATTGCTTTCTTACCCAAGGGGATAATCCGCTCCTTATTCCCCTTTCCAATACAACGCAAGAAACCTATATCTAAATTTACATTATCCTTCTTTAAGTTTACCGCCTCCGATACACGCATACCGGTGGCATAGAGAGTCTCCAGTATCGCCCTATCCCTTGCCCCTTGGCTATTATGGACATTGGGCTGAGCGATTAAGGCCTCAACCTCATTTAGGGTGAGCGCATCAGGGACTCTCTTCCATAATTTTGGCGAGTCAACCAGAGTACTGGGGTCATTCTTAAGTATCCTCTCCCGTGCTAAAAACCTGTGAAACATCCTAATCGCAGCTAACCTTCTTGCTACAGAATTAGGGGCAATCCCCTTATCCCTTTGGGCAAGCATAAAACCGGTAATATTATCTTTGGAGATTTTAGAAAGAGAGTCAATGTTCTTACCTTCGATAAAGGTGAGATAATTATTAAGATCTACCCGGTAAGAGATAATCGTATTATTTGATAAGCCGCGCTCAATAGATAGATAGTTAAGAAAGGTATCAATTAATTCTTTCATAAGAGGTTTTTCTTCTCTTCTTTTATGGTGGAAGAGGGACCATGCCCGGGAAAGATTTTAGTTTCATCAGGCAGAGTAAACAGCTTCTGTCTTATAGAGTTAAAAAGCGCATCTTCATTGCCTCCAGGCAAATCACATCGGCCTACCCCGCGGCAGAACAAAGTATCTCCGGTAAAGACTATACCATTTTCAGGCTTAAGCATTAGTAAAGAAATCCCGCCCGGGGTATGCCCGGGGGTGTGCAATACCTTCAACTCTACTTTGTCTAAAGCGATAATCTCCCCATCCTCCACAGCCTTAATCTTAGATTTAACCTTATAGGCAACGGAAAAAAGCCCCGAAAGATTAAGCATCGGCTCTATCAACATAGGGGCATCCAATGAATGCACATATACCTCAAGGCTAAACTTATCATTAGCGGCAATATGGTCATAATGCCCATGCGTATTAATAACAACTCCCGGGGTCAAGCGATGAGTTCTCAATACCTGCAAAATCTTCTCCCCTTCGTCACCCGGGTCAATAATTATTCCTCTTAAGCCTTTGCCGGCTGCCAGTATATAACAGTTGGCACCCATTGCTCCGACAGATATTGCCTCTAGGATCATGTGAGATCACCCTTAATATCAGGGTAAGAAAAATACTGCATTATATTTCTTTTTACCCTCTCGGCCTTTTGGCGGTTAGAGCTGTTAACCATACCGTAAGTATCGGCCTTAATTGAAACCAGCAAATTATTCATCAGGTTTAAATAAACATCCAGCTGCTTTTGCTTAGTCAAATTCAGCATAGAGCGCATCCCTGACAAGTTCTTGATTGACTGCTGCGCACAATCAACCCTCTTCTTTAAGGATGCATTCTGCGTAAGCACATTAACTAGCTCTTCCTGCCAAGACTGCCAGAAATTATAATAACGCCTGTAGATCTCCTCTTTGCTCATTTTCGGCCCGGTCCATTCCTCAGGGACTAAAACCATCTCTTCGGGGGCCCTATCTTTCTTTGATTTCCTAGTAAACTTTCGCACAAATGCTTCGCAGCCTGTTAAATTAATTAAAAATATAAGTAATAAGATAAGAACCGGCCCCTTCATCATTCTTTTGTGAGTAGACATCTTCAATCTCCTTCGAGTTTAATGCCCCTCGCAGAACCGAA
>JAFGUY010000018.1 GCA_016938245.1 Candidatus Omnitrophota bacterium
ACTCCTTTGGTCTTGCATCCGGGCTTCGGAATTGCCATGGAAGCGGGGGTAATATATTTTCTATTACTTTTACGTAGGTCAGTAGCATTATTCTTTTCCCTCTAATTATCAGAATCTTAGTAGCTATCATTTCTACAGAAATACTGTTAGCCGTATTTATCACCTCCTGCCTTAATAAACGAGGGAGATAACAAAATCTAACTAATAAAAATCTACTAATCTTTTGGATTACCAAACAGAAGATAAACCTTAATATGACGGCGTTATAACTTATTGCAGCAGTAGAAGTAATTTTAAGGAGAACCGTCCCCTATTAAGGCTATGAAGGATTGACAAATAATGATTTAGTTGTTATTATTAATTCTATGCTGCGGGGCTTATTACGTGGGTTAAAGAGTATTATCTATCCTAAAACTTGCCCTGCCTGTAAGGCAAAGCTCGACGAGGCAGGCGGAGAGCTGATATGCAAGAAGTGTTACTCGCAGATAAAGATGAACCTGCCGCCTTTTTGCGTTTTATGCGGCAGGCACCTTGAGAAAAACAGCCCTAATAAAAACATCTGCCCGCAGTGCGTAAGAAAAAGACTGCACTTTGACCGGGCATGGTCTCCCTGCGTTTACGAGGGAGTAGCTAAAAAACTGATCCACGAATTTAAATATAAAGGAAAAAATAATTTAGCCAAACCTTTAAGCCAAATCATGATTAACTTTATCCGGGAATACGGCCTTCCGCTAGGCGACTTTGATTTAATAATCCCCATCCCGCTGCATAAGGCAAGAATGCGAGAAAGAGAATTCAATCAGTCGGAAGCATTAGGTATGCACATCGCAAAAGAGTTCAAGAAAGAGCTCTCCTGCGAAACACTCCTTCGCCTTCGTCCGACTAAGAGCCAAACCGAACTTAAGGATAGCGAGCGCGCTTTAAATGTCGCGGGGAGTTTTACGGTAAGCAAAAAAGTAAGCCTTAAAGATAAAAACCTTTTATTAATCGATGATGTGCTTACTACGGGAGCCACCTCTTCCGAGGCATCCTTAGCATTAAAAAATTCAGGGGCAGAGGGTGTCTTTGTATTAACCCTGGCAAATTAAAAAATGAGAATATTGCGCAATTACTTATTAAGAGAGTTTACCGGGCCGTTTCTTCTGACCTTAGGGGTTTTAAGCTTCATCATGATTATCGTAGGAAACCTAAAGAAGATAACCGACCTGGTTATTAATAAGGGAGTGGATATTTTTAGCGTAATCAAGGTCTTCCTGCTTTTAACCCCCTACATCGTAACTTATGCCCTGCCTATTTCAATACTGGTAGCAATACTTATATCTTTAGGAAGGCTTTCAAGCGATAACGAGATTATTGCTATCAGGGCAAGCGGCATAAATACCTTCAGGTTAATCCTTCCGATAGTAACATTAGGCCTGATTATAAGCCTGGGGCTTGTGGTTTTTAATGACCGGGCTGCTTCCTACGCGCATTACGAATACCGCAAGACACTAATTCAGATAGGGATGAAAAACCCTACTGCCGCCTTTGAAGAAGGTATTTTTATTAATTCCTTCCAGAAATACATACTCTTTATTTATAAGATTGACCAGAAAAATAACCGTTTGATTAATGTGCGTATTTATGAACCACAGGGAGATAACAAACCTACCCGTACCATCATTGCCAAAAGCGGGGAGTTTATTGCTTTACCCGAGCAGAATATGGTTAAATTAAAACTTATGGACGGGACATCCGATGAGCCTGACCCGAACAACCCGATGAATTTCTATAAACTGAATTTCCGGACATACTTTATGAACTTAAACCTTGCTGATGCAAGAGGCAAGGGAAAAATAGAGAAGAAATACAAAGAGATGACTTTTAAAGAATTAAGGCAAGAGATAAATAAACTGAAAAAAGAAAATATAAACCCCTCTCCCTTAATAACTCAGATGCACGAAAAACTGACCCTTGCCTTCTCCTGCCTTGTATTTATACTTATGGGCATACCGCTTGCAATCATCACCCGCCGCAGAGAAAAATCGATTAATATCGGAATTGCCGTACTTGTCATAATAATATACTACCCGCTCTTTATCGCCTGCGAGGCGCTGGGGATACAGGGGCATCTTAATCCGGCTTTTGCAATGTGGATACCCAATATAATCTTCGGGACACTAGGCGCAATCTTAACTGTCAGGCTATGCGCATCTTAGACCGCTATATATTAAAATCCATAATAACGATATTTATATCCTGCATATTCCTTTTCCTTTTTCTGTATGTCGTAATAGATATACTCTCGCACTTAGAAGATATCTTAAAGCATAAGATCCACTATGCGGTATTAGCCCAGTATTACTTGTGGTACTTGCCGATAATGTTTGTGCAGATCTCTCCCTTTGCCTGCCTTTTAAGCACTCTTTATACCTTTAGCAGGCTAAACCATAGCAATGAGATTATCGCTATGCGCGCATCAGGCTTAAGCATATTCTATATTACAAAGACGGCGCTGGTATTCGGGGCGGTAGTAAGCCTTTTTGTTTTCTTAGTTAACGGCCGGCTTATGCCGCAGGCAATGAATATAACCCAAAGGATAAAAAGCCAGATGGAGGAAGGCGTACAAAAGAAGGCAGATAAAAGACATGAGGTTATAAGCAACCTCTCGATGTACGGGCTTAAAAACAGGCTGTTTTTTGTGAGCAAATTTTATACGGAAAACAATAACCTGGAAGGCATAACCATACTGGAGCATGATGAAAACCAGAATTTAACTAAAAAAATCGTAGCCAGAAAAGGAATTTACGAAGACGGACTTTGGAAATTTTATAACTCAATTACCTATAATTTTGACTTAAACAGCCAGATTGTTAATGAGCCTGTTTATATGGCCGAGGAGATAATGACAATTCCCGAAGGCCCCCGGGGTTTCCTCGCGCAGAGGCAGAAACCGGAATCAATGACTATAGCTCAACTTGACACTTATATCTGGAAACTCTCTAAAAGCGGGGCAACTAACGTAATAAGAAACTTAAAGATTGACCTTTATCAGAAATTTACCTCGCCCTTTACTAGCCTGATTATAATAATGCTCGGGATACCCTTTTCATTGATGATGCATAAAAGGGCAACGGGGTTATCTTCTATCGGGATATCAATTATGGTAGGATTCTTATACTATATAGCTGATGCAATATTTATTGCTATCGGCCGGGGAGGAGCCGTCCCCCCTATTGTCGCAGCCTCATTAAGCCACGCAATCGCCCTAACCTTAAGCCTGATAATGATCAACAACCTGCCCTAAGGGTTATATATTCTAGGGATACGGCTTCCTAAACCGCAGACAATTTCATAAGGTATGGTACCTGACTTTAGAGCTAACTCTTCGGAGGTAATCTTTTCTTTCCCCTGCACGCCGATTAAAACAACTTCATCCCCTACTTTTACGCGGGTACCTCCGATGTCAACCATAATCTGATCCATGCAAATCCTGCCCGCTATCTTAAAACGCCTGCCTGCGATTAATACCTCTGCTTTATTGGAAAGGTTGCGCGGGTATCCGTCTCCGTAACCGATAGGCAGAGTAGCAATTTTTGTAGTCTTTTTGGTAACGTAATCATGGCCGTAGCTTATGCCGACTCCGGCAGAAACCTTCTTAAGATATACCACTTTTGTCTTAAGGCTTAATACCGGCTTTAAATCTATCCTTAGCCCCCCCCTGGGATACAAACCATAAACTATTAATCCGGGCCTGACCATATTAAAATGGCTGTTTTTATAATCAAGAATCCCCATACTATTAGCTGCGTGAATAAACGGAACCCTGATTGCTTCCCTGCTTAATCTTTTTACCAGCCGGTCAAATAAAGCTATCTGATGGAATGTAAATTCTTTGTTTAAATCCGCAAGAGCAAAATGCGTGAAGAGCCCTTCGATATTAATATTTTTAAATCTACTTATTTTAAAGACTAGCTTATGGGCATCGTAGTGGTGTATGCCGATCCTGCCCATACCCGTATCGACTTTTATATGCACGTTAACTCTTTTATTTAAAGCCTTAGCCCGCTTATTTATAGCCTTAGGCAGTTCTTCGTCGCAGACAGTGGGGACAAGATTATATTTAAAAAGCGGGCCTATATCTTTTTTTAGGATAAGGCCTAATATTAATACCGGGGGTTTTATCCCGAACTCCCTTAATTTTATCCCCTCGTCAATTGAGGCAACCCCGAAATAATCAACCCCGCAATTTTCAAGGGTTTTAGCTACGGGGATTAAGCCGTGGCCGTAGGCATCCGCCTTTATGGTAACCATAATCTTCGTAGCTTCGCTTACCCTTTTTCTTATCTTGAAGAAATTATATTCAAGATTCTTTAAGTTAATCTCTGCCCAAGTCGGACGGTATCCTATGTAATTACCTTTCATCTTATTTTTTAATCTGGCACTCCTTAGGATAAAGATACACCGGATTCAATTTAAAACTTGCTGCCTTTTTATCCTTGCCGGCCCTTTCAAAGACTAGGGTAATTAAATTATGCGCCTTAGGATACCAGGCATCTTTATCCAAAAAAGAGGCATGCAAGGTTTTTCTTACGATATCGTCCCTGTATATATCCAGAGCATCCCCGAAAATAATGCTCGGGGAATTTATCTTCTTAATAAATTCGTCCTTTGGTATAAGCGCATACGGGGTAATCTTCTTTAACCTGCCGTTATTATACTTATATGTACACGAATAAACAAGCCCGCGCTTGGCATCAATAGCAGGTATAATTTTCCTGCTTGTTACGGGAGAGTTCATCGCCAGTATATCCAGCGTGGATTCGCCGATTGCCGGTTTATTTAACGCTAAAGAAAACCCCTTTATCATGCTTAAGCCTAAACGGATTCCGGTAAATGAACCCGGGCCGCATCCTGCCGCAAAATAATCCATATCGCTCAATTTCAAACTCAAAGCGCAAAGCACGCTTTTTATCGCAGGGGCTAATAGTTGCGACAGTTTATGCCCGGTCTTAAGGTTATACTCAAAAACCTTTCCCTTGCTGTAAACTCCCAGGGTAAGAAAATTTGTAGTTGTATCAATGGCTAATATTCTCACGGATATTCTTTAAAAGCGCTTTATACCGCTCTCCCTCCGCTCTAAACCTAAGTTTTCTTTTAAATTCTCCCGCATAACTTAATTCTATTGTAAGGCATTCTTTAGGGATAAAACAGCCTAATTTCTGCGGCCATTCGATAACGCTTACCCCCTCGCCGTAAAAATACTCTTCGTAACCTAAGGCAGGTATATCGCGCGTATCTTTCAGGCGGTAAAGGTCAAAGTGAAAAAACGGGAGCCTCCCCGTTAAATGCCGGCGGATGATAACAAACGAAGAGCTGGTTACGTCAAATGCGTCGATCTTAAGCCCTTGCGCAATCCCTTTAGTTAAAACTGTCTTGCCTGAACCTAACTCTCCGCTTAAACAAATTATATCTTTCGGGACAAGGTATTTTGCGATAACCCTTCCTATTTTTGCGGTATCAGAAACAGACCGGGAAATAATCTGCATATTAAAAGTGAGTAAACCCCTTTAAGTTAATATCCTTTATTCTACCCGAATTATATACTAATTTAAAACCGTATTTTTTCTCCACTATCTCCCCGATAAGCTTAAAGTTAACAATCCTCTTTTTTAAAAGCCTTTTTGCCTCAACGGAATTAAGGGTAAAAAGCAGCTCAAACTCCTCGCCGCTGGTTAAGGCATCCGCTAAATTACGCGCCTTAGGGCTTTTAGGGATAAGGCCCTCATAAAGCAAAGCGCCTGCCTTACTTTGTCTTAAGATGTGATTTAAGTCCTGCGCCAAGCCGTCGGATATATCAATCATCGCATTTACCTTAAAATTATCCGCCAGAAAGCGCGCCTCATTTATTCTCGGGGTAAAGTTTAAATGTTTTCCTAATATAGAGCCCCCTGACTCTCCGGTTGTAAAGATTAAATCGCCCGGCTTAGCACCGTTTCTTAAAACAAGGTTATCCTTTTTAACTAACCCGAGCATGCTTACATCAACTACTATCTTTCTGCTTGAGCTTATATCCCCGCCTACAATGTTAATCTTATATTCCCGGCAGATATCCCGCATTCCTTTAAAAAGACGGTCTGTAAACTTTAAAGATGTGTTTTTAGGCATCCCTAAAGATACAAGGCAATACGTAGGCGTTCCTAAACAAGATGCGATATCGCTTATAGAGGCTGCCACTGCCTTCCTGCCGATAAAATAGGGGTCATCCTTATGGGTAAAATCAACTCCTTCTATGATCATATCGCAGGTAAAAAGCTGAAACCTCTTTTTATCAAACTTAAGCACTGCGCAGTCATCGCCGGAACCTAAAAATACCGACGAATCCAGCTTGATGCGCTTTTTAAACCGCTCAATCAAATTAAACTCTCCTAAATCCTTGACTAACATAGAATTTTCCTGATATTCTTATCTAAGGGCGACCTGATTATACCGTAATCGGTAATAATTGCGGTGATTAACCTATGGCCCGTAACATCGAAAGCCGGGTTCATTACCTTAATGCCTTTAGGAGAAATCTCCCTTTTGAATAATAAGGTAGAAACTTCTTTAGGCTCGCGTTCTTCTACTATGATATCTTTTCCGCTTCTTAATGATAAATCAAAAGTTGAGGCAGGAGCGGCAATATAAAAAGGGATATTGTGGTATTTGCATAATATCGCCAGATTATACGTTCCTATTTTATTAGCAGTATCTCCGTTTAAGGCAACCCTGTCTGCTCCGGCGATAACCAGGCTTACCTTGCCCTGTTGCATAAGCGCTGCTGCCGTATTATCACAAATTACTAACGCATCTATCCCTTTTTTCTTTAACTCCCATGCGCTAAGGCGTGCCCCCTGAAGAAGCGGGCGCGTCTCAGAGATATAAACTTTAAAAATTTTTCCTTTTTCTTTTGCGCGGTAAAGCACTCCTAAGACAGTCCCGTAACCACAGGTAGCAAGTATCCCGGCATTACAAATTGTAAGTATGCCGTCATTATTCTTAATAAGGGATGCGCCGTATCTTCCTATGTTGCGGCAGGATTCTTTATCTTCGTTTATAATATTTAGCGCTTCTTCCAGGATAAGGGCTTTAATCGTTCCCACGCTTAAACCTTTATTTTTAAAGGCGATATTAGATACCCTCTCTATCCCCCAGAAAAGATTACGGGCAGTCGGCCGGGAAGAGGCAAGGTAACCGGAAACTTTCTTTAATTTCCGGATAAAACTTCCGTAGTCATTCCCTTTAAAATCCCTTATCCCCAGATATACCCCTAACTCTGCGCAAGCGCCTAATGCCGGAGCGCCGCGCACGCTTAGTCTTCTTATCGCCTGCCGTAAATCCTTAATATTGCTTATATACAAATACTCCAATTTATCCGGCAGTTTGGACTGGTCAATAATTTTTATCTTCCCGTACTTATACTCGATAGTTTTAAAGCTCATATTTATGAAAGCCCGAAGAATTTTACGGCATTATCCGTAGTCTGTTTAGCTACTTCCTCTAAACTTAAAGCCTTAAGCCCGGCAACAAACTCAGCCAAAGCTGCGACCTGCATCGGCTCGTTTCTTTTTCCCCGGGACCCTTCCAAAGAAAGATACGGGGCATCGGTCTCTAACATCAGCCTGTTTAAAGGGGTTAATTTCAGCATCTCTCTTAAGTTATCCGCTTTTTTATAAGTAATATTGCAGGTAAAAGATACGAAGAAACCTAAACTTAAACACTCATCCAGAAATTCTCTATCCCCGGAAAAACAATGCACCAGCGCACGCAAAGGCATTGCCTCCTTTAAAATTTCTAAAGTCTCTTTTGCGGCAGAACGCGTATGTATAACTACGGGTAAGTTTAACTCCTTGGCAAGGCTTAACTGAAAAGAAAAAAGGCGCAGCTGGTTATCTTTCCGCGAGTAATTCTTAAAATAATCCAGGCCGATCTCGCCTATAGCTACGGTTTTTTTATTTTTAGCCAATCCTCTTAAAACCTCTTGGGTATGGCTATCTAAACTATCTGCCTCATGGGGGTGGATACCGACTACCGCATATACGTTAGGATATTTAGAAGAAAGTTCAAGCGACCTCTCTGACCCGGAGATACTTGAGACTACGTTAATAATACGAGTAACGCCTTTCTCCTCTGCGCGCTTAATAACCTCGTCCCGGTCATGGTCAAAATCCGCAAAGTCAAGATGGCAGTGTGTATCTATTAACATTTAGGAAAGAAGGCGCGGGAATAAAGGATCGCCCTTATTAATCTTATCTTTTCCCAGTTGCTCTAGAATCGCAGAGGATGTATCCGGCATAAAAGGCATAAGCTCTTCTGCTACATTCCTTATAACCTTAACCAATACCGTAATAAATGCCCTTAATTCCTTCTGCTTGCTCTCTTTAGCTAAATTCCAGGGCTTAGTCTCTTCAACGTATTTATTTGCCAAATTTATGATATTCCAGATCTCTGTTAAAGACTGGCTGAAATTATAATCCTCTATGGCTTTACCTACTACTTTCTTAAAAACAAAGTCTTCGCCTTCTATTAAGTTAATTATCTTTTGGCCCTTAAGATCATACTTTATCCTTCCCTCTTTGCTATCCGGTATATTCCCGTCAAAATATTTTTCAATCATGGTAAGCGTGCGATACACAAGGTTTCCTAAATCATTGGCCAGGTCGCTGTTATAGCGTTTAATAACCGCCTCTTCGGAAAAATTTCCGTCAAGGCCAAAAGGCACATCGCGCAGGAGAAAATAACGGTATGCATCTAATCCGTATCTTCTTACTATATCAACAGGATTAACTACATTACCGCGCGATTTAGAGATCTTCTCTTCCTCTAACATCCACCAGCCATGCGCAAATATACTTTCAGGCATTTCAATGCCTAAAGCATGGAGCATAATCGGCCAGTAAACAGCGTGCTGGCGCAGTATATCTTTAGCCATAAGATGAAGTTGTGCCGGCCACCACCTTGACTGATACTTGCCATCTGCATTAAATTCACCTACGGCGCTAATGTAATTTACAAGAGCGTCAAACCAGACATAGGTTACATGGCCCGGGGCAAAAGGTAGAGGGATACCCCAGCTTAACCTTTCCTTAGGCCTTGAAATGCATAAATCATTTAATTTATTCAGCTCCAAAAACCTTAAAACTTCTTCCTTGCGGCTATCCGGCTTAATAAAATCCGGGTTATCTTTTATATAACTTAAGAGCCAATCCTGATACTTAGTTAGCTTAAAAAAATAGTTGGTTTCGCTAATCCTCTCTACTTTTCTTTTACAATCAGGGCAGTTCTCATCAATAACCTGAGAATCAATCCAAAAAGTCTCACAAGGAGTGCAATACCAGCCGACATACTTATCTTCGTAAATATCCCCTTTTTTATAAAGAATCTCCAGCGCATTCTTTACTGTTTTAACATGGCGCTCTTCGGTTGTGCGGATAAAATCGTTATAGGAGATATTTAATCCTTTCCATAACTCTTTAAACTTTAAGACTACACAATCAGCAAAGCCCTGTGCAGTCAACTTAGCAGCCTCTGCCGCCTTTTCTATCTTCTGTCCGTGTTCATCAGTGCCGGTTAAAAACCAGACATTCTCTTCACCGAGTTTTTTACGCATATAGCGGCTTAAAACATCCGCTGCAATAGTAGTATAAGAATGGCCTATGTGCGGCGAGGCATTCACATAATATAACGGGGTTGTAATATAGAACTTACTTTTCATGGACTTTTATACTTTCGCGGCCAAAAACTTTGCCTTTTAAGGCAAGGATGGATAATGGCCGCTCAAGTATTTCGCTTCAAGATACCGCGAGCTTTAGCCCGCAGAGCTTCATTTATAGGTTAATTCTGTTACTGTGCCGTCTTCAAGCTGGACTGACGCCAGGCGCTTAAATACATTTACGCTGGTAACCTTTCCCTTGCCCTTGGGTGTATGCACGTGTTCTCCTTCGCGCGGCAGGCCCTTGGAGAGAATCTTATAACTTTCGTATTCAAAAGAAAGGCAGCACATCAATCTTCCGCAAATTCCGGATATTTTAGGAGGATTCAAAGGCAAACCTTCTTCCTTAGCCATCTTAATAGTTACCGGCTCAAAATCTTTTAGAAACCGGGAGCAGCAGAGCTCTCTTCCGCACGGGCCAAAACCCCCGAAAAGCCTTGCCTCATCGCGCACCCCTATTTGTTTTAACTCAATCCTTGCCTTAAATATTTTAGCTAAGTCTTTGACTAAATTCCTGAAATCAACTCTACCCGCGGAAGTAAAATAAAAGATTATCTTAGAACGGTCAAAGGAATATTCTGCCTTTACCAGCTTCATATCCAGCTTATGTTCCTCTATCTTTTTATTGCAGGAGTTAAATACCTCCTTTGCCTTCGTCCTGTTATCTTCAACCTGTTTAATATCAGTATCGCGGGCAAGGCGGAGAATCTTTTTTAAAGGCTCTTTTTCCTTTTTCTCTGTGCAGGCGCCTGCGCAAGAAAGGACCTGCCCGTAATCCTGTCCGCGGTCATGTTCTACGATTACGTAATCTCCGACATTGGGCAGAAATTCTCCCTTACTATAAGGATAAACCGAACCTAAATCCCTTAGACGAACAAAAACTATCTCTCCCATATTTGTGCCTTTAGGTTATGCAACAGTAAACGCGTATTAATATTGCGCTCCAGATAGAAAACGGTATTAGATATGGCATTCAATATCCTCTCTAAATCCGAATAAGAAAAAGAACTCATTGATTTTAGAAGGTCATTTTTGCGGTCAGAATTGATAACCTCCGCGTCAATAATGCCGGTTTTTAAAAGAAAGAGGTCCCTAAACCAGGTATTTAATATATTCAGGCTTAAAAAGAAAGATTGCCTGTCCTCTATCCCTAAACCCTCGAGGCTAAAAGAAGCGGGTATCAAAAGCTTATCAATAATATTATTCTTAGTCTTTAAAATGCCTAACTCTTTTAACCTTAATGCCTCTCCTATTCTTCCCTCGCAGAAGTACGCTAAAAAATGAGAGAAGCCGGGGTCTAAACCGTAATTCTCTTTTAGGGCCTCTTTAAGCCCTTCCCTGTCCTGGGCCTTAAATTTTATAACCTTGCATCTTGAAAGAATAGTCTTAAATAATATTCCGGGCTTATCCGTAATCAGGATAATAAGGCTTCTTTTGGGTGGCTCTTCCAGGACTTTTAAAAGGCAATTAGACGCTTCAGGCGTAAGCTTATGCGCATTATCGATGATAAAGACCTTAAACCTTCCTTCGTATGCCTTAAGGTTAATCTCCTTCTGTAATTGGCGCACCTCTTCTATTTTTATCCCGTTAGAAACCCCATAGCCATTAATTGTTGCACTATGGTTTCTAACGGGATTTATATCCTCTCCTGCCTCCTGGGGAATTATATGTACATCAGGATGCTGATTCTTCTCTATTTTTATACAGGAGGGACAAACTCCGCAGGCATCATTGTTATCCAAAACACAATTAAGCGACTGGGATAATACTTTTGCCGCCATTTTTTTCCCGACTGAACCGGGGCCAACAAATAGATAGCCGCCTTCCAGCCTCCCGGCTTCTTGATTAGCGCTGATTATTTCTAAAGCTGCATCCTGTCCTTTTATCTCTTTAAAAGGCATATTTCTCTACCAACTTCCTGATTCTTTTCTGGGTATTGTTTTTATCTTTTTCAACCCTTACAATCTTAATTCTTTTAGAGTCTTTCCCGGCTAATTTAAGATAACCGTTGCGCACCCGAAGATGATAAGAAAGCGGCCTCTTTTCAATCCGGTCACAGCAGCCGTAACGGTGCATAAGCCCCTTATTAACGGGTAAATCCAGAAATATAGTCAGATCCGGTTTTATGCCAAAGGTTGCAAATTTACCGATACATCTGATAAAATCTATATCTATCCCTAAGCCATACCCCTGATAAGCAAGGGTAGAATCAAGGAACCTGTCGCATATTACCACCCCGCCTTTTTCTAACTTCGGCTTAATAATTTCTCCGACGATCTGCGAGCGCGCAGCCATATAGAGCAGCGTCTCGCACTCGGCAAGCATAGCATTATTCTTGGCATCCAATAATATAGTGCGTATCTTCTCGCTTACCTTCGTAGCCCCCGGCTCGCGGAGATAAATTACCTTTTTCTTCCTTTTCTTAAGGTACTCATAAAGCCTCCGTGACTGCGTACTCTTACCGCAGCCTTCGGATCCTTCAAATGTAATAAGTTTTCCCTTCATTATTCCTTCATTCAGGGACAGTTCTGCTTTGGTTTAAGAACCGTCCCTAAGCTAAGAGCGGCGCCAGGATGTTGAGCCGTCTTTTAAATCTTCAAGAAATATGCCTTCTTCTTCCAGTTCTTTACGCAGCTTATCTGAAAGCGCGTAATCTTTATTTCTACGCGCAGCATTCCTCTCTTCTACCTTAACCCTTACTTCCTCGTCACTAACCTGGCCTGTTTTTTGCGCTCTTTTAAGGTTTAATCCTAAAAGGCCGGCCATACCTATGATAGCCCTGTGCGTTTCTTTTACAAATGACGCATTTTCTATATTTTTATTTCCCAAATTTACCGCTTCAAATATACAGGCAAGCGCTTCCGGAGTATTAAAATCATCGTCCATCTTTTCAATAAACCTATTCTTTAAATCTTCGAGTTCTTTAAATTTCTTACGTAAGATCCCGAAACCCGCGGCTTTTTTCTCCTTTACTTTACCCGTAAATATCATGATTCTCTCCTTAGCAGCCCTTGCCTCTTCGATTTTTAGGCCGGTATAATCTATCGGATGAGAATAATGCGCTGACAAAAAGAATAACTTCAAAAAATCTGCATCTTTATATCTATCAATAAAATCTTTTATAGTTATAAAATTCCCCAAAGATTTGGACATCTTCTGTCCGTTCATCGTCAGAAGCCCGTGATGAATCCAGTATTTTGCAAACGGCTTTCCCGTAAGCGCTTCTGCCTGCGCGATTTCATTCTCATGGTGGGGAAAAATTAAATCTCTGCCACCTGCGTGTGCGTCGAGAGTATCGCATTTTAGGAATTTCCTGCTCATTACGGAACATTCGATATGCCAGCCGGGCCTGCCGCGCCCCCAAGGGCTATCCCAATAAGGCTCACTCTCCTTTGATCTTTTCCAGAGGGCGAAATCTAAAGGGTCTTTTTTTAAATCACTAGGCTCAATACGCACGCCCTTTTGCATTTCATCTATGCTTTGCCCGGAAAGCTTGCCATAACTATTGAATTTTCTGACATTAAAATATACGTCTCCTCCTGACTCGTAAGCGTACCCTTTACTGATCAGGCCCTCTATATATTTAATCATATCTGGGATATTTTCAGTAGCCCGGGGTTCAAAATCACCCTTATCAATACCCAACGCATGCAAATCCTCATAATATCTGACGATATATTTATTGACCAGTTCATTCCAAACAACCTTCGATTCATTAGCGCGGTTAATTATCTTATCGTCAATATCGGTTATATTACGCACAAATTTTACTTTAAACCCGCGGTGTTTGAAATACCTTCTGATAAGATCAAATACATATAGAGAACGGGCATGCCCGATATGGCTTTCGTCATATACCGTAACTCCGCAGGTATAGATATTAACTACCGGGGGTTTAAGGGGGATAAATTCCTCTTTCTTGCGGGTAAGTGAGTTATATATCTTCAAGGCTATATATTATAATGTTACGGATTAC
>JAFGUY010000019.1 GCA_016938245.1 Candidatus Omnitrophota bacterium
CAGGGTCTCTCTTAATTTTCAAAGAAATTCGTTTCTTTATATAGAAAACTATATTATTAACAGTAATACTATTATACGAGGAGGAATGAAGATGAGGAAACTAGCAGTATTTTTAGTAGCGGTATTTTTAGGTACGGTCCTTATAACAGGCTCAGCTTATGCCCAGGAAAAACTTGCTTATATTGATTTAAGCCGCACATTCAGCGAATACAATAAAACAAAGGATTACGATAAAAAGCTGACCGAAAAAGAGAATAGTTATATTACCGAAAGGGATAAAAAATTAGGGGAGTTTAATACCCTAAAAGATAAATTTGCGCTTTTAAGCGATAAAGAAAAAGAGGCTAAAAAGGAAGAGCTTGAGTCTAAGGCAAAAGCATTGAGGGATTTTGTCTCCCAAAGGGAAGAAGTGTTGCGTAAAGATCAGGAAGAGAAAATGAAGGAGATCCTTAAGGATATACAGGATGCGGTTAAGGCGCATTCTGAGAAGGCAGGGATCACCATTGTTTTCAACGACAGGGTTTTAGTTTACCAGAATAAAGCTATGGATATTACCGATAGCGTTATCGCAATATTAAATAAAAAGAGGTAGTCTTTTAAGAATATAATGCGTAAGACCTTAAAGGAAATCGCCGGGTTAGTAAACGGTGAAGTTATAGGCGATAGCAGCATTGTTATAACCGGCGCAAACGGCATAAAAGAAGCAGAAGCCGGAGACATTACTTTTCTATCAAACCCCAAATATTATTCGCTTCTTAAATCAACATCCGCTTCAGCGATTATAACCTCCCGGGAAGTATTTGATACCGATAAACCGGTTATCCGGGTTGATAATCCTTCGCTTGCTTTTGTTAAAGTAATCGCATTGATTAAGACTGATACTACAGAGCATCCTAAAGGCATACACGCAAGCGCTATTTTGGGAAAAAACGTTAAGCTGGGCAAAAATGTTTCCTTAGGCGCTTATGCGGTAGTAGGAGACAATGTTCAGATAGGCGATAATTCAGTTGTTTATCCCGGAGTATCTATCGGAGGCGAAGTTAACGTAGGTATCAATACCTTAATTTACGCTAATGTTTCTATACGTGAAAAATGTATAATTGGTAACAACGTAATAATCCATAGCGGTACAGTTATAGGCTCTGACGGTTTTGGTTTTGTCGATATTGACGGTAAGCACCATAAGGTACCGCAGGTAGGCATAGTTGAAATAGGCGATGATGTTGAAATAGGGGCTAATGTAACTATTGACCGGGCGCGTTTCGGTAAAACAATTATAGGTTCCGGTACTAAAATAGATAATCTTGTCCAGATTGCGCATAATGTTGCCATAGGAAAAAATTGTTTAATTGTTGCCCAGGTAGGTATATCCGGAAGTACAACTATAGGGGATAATGTTATTCTTGCCGGACAGGTGGGAGTGATCGGGCATATAACTATCGGAGACAATGTTATAGTTACCGCGCAATCAGGAGTCAGTAAGTCAATACCCGCTAATGTTATTTTTTCAGGTGTTCCGGCAAGGCCGAACATGGAAAATCAGAGGATAGTTGCCTGTACGCACAATCTTCCCAAGCTTTTTGATCTGGTTAAAGAGCTTAAAAAAAGAGTCGACGAACTACAGATTAAGCATTCTGCTTAAAAAATAATTTATGGATTTTCAAAAGACGATTTTAAAAGAAACGACTTTTAGCGGAATAGGCCTGCATACCGGGAATAAATGCGATGTGACCTTAAAACCTGCGCAAACCAACACGGGAATTGTTTTTGTGCGCAAGGATTTGCCCGGTAGCCCTCAGATAAAAGCCGGCATTGATTCGCTGGCATCTTTCGGTAAGGCTCCCCGCCGCACGACAATTGAAAATAACGGCGCACAGGTCCAGACAATCGAGCATTTTATGGCGGCGCTTGCAGGCCTGGGCATAGATAATTTACAGGTTGAGATTGATAGTAATGAACTCCCCGGGTTAGACGGAAGCAGCCTGGAATATATTAAGATTCTTACTCATGCAGGCATTAAGGAGCAGGATAGTAAACGTAACTGTTTTGTCCTTAGAGATCCTATCCGCATAGAGGAATCAGGAGCTTATATCATGGCTTTGCCTTCTCCCGGTTTCAAGGTTTCTTATACATTAGATTATAATCTTGTCGAACATAGGACAGAATTCATAGAATTAGATTTTTCTTCTCCTGAAGTCTTTAAAGAGGAGGTTGCCCCTGCGCGTACCTTTTGCCTTGAGAGCGAGGCAGATGAACTTAAACGGCAGGGTTTAGGACTAGGGGCCAATTATGAGAATACCCTTGTTTTAACTAAGGACGGCTCGGTCATAAATAATAAGGTTCGTTTTCCCGACGAATTTGTCCGCCATAAGATACTTGATTTAATGGGGGACTTAAGCCTTTTAGGATTTACTTTAAAGGCCCACATTGTGGCTTTAAAAAGCGGGCACTCGTTAAACTTAAGATTAATAAACGAAATAATTAAACAAAGGGAGAAATACTCTATGGATACAAAAAGCGGTATTTTAGAGGTTACGGATATAATGAAAATTCTTCCGCATCGGGAGCCTTTTCTTTTTGTGGATAGAATTACCAAGCTTGAATACGGTAAGCACGCTACGGGAATCAAAAATGTAACCATCAATGATTATTTTTTTAAAGGGCATTTTCCGGGCCACCCTGTTATGCCCGGGGTTATCATTATCGAAGCTATGGCTCAGGTAGGAGGGGTAATGATGTTGGCCTCAAAAGAGAATAAGGGAAAACTGGCCTTTTTTATGGCAATTGATAATGTTAAATTCCGTAAACCCGTTGTACCCGGAGACCAGCTTGTTTTAGAGGTTGAAGCGGTTAAGGTCAAATCTAAGACCGGACAGGTGCGCGGCAGGGCTTTAGTCGCGGGGAAGGTTGTGGCAGAAGCAGACCTTATATTTGCTTTGGTTGATAATTAAATTATGAGAATACATAAAACCGCAATTATTTCTAAGAAAGCAGAATTAGCAACCAGTGTTTCTGTCAGGGCATTTACGGTTATTAATGACGGTGTTCTGGTAGGCCCCGGAACAATAATCGGCAGCCACTGTTTGATTGACGGCAATACGGTTATAGGTAAGAACTGCGAAATATTTACCGGAGCAGTAGTAGGTTCCCGGCCGCAGGATTTAAAATATAAAGGAGAAAAGGTATTTTTGGAGATAGGAGATAACAATATAATTCGTGAATATTGCACATTGAATCCCGGAACAGGAGACGGAGGCAGGACAACCATAGGTTCCGGAAATCTTTTGATGGCCTATTCGCATATTGCTCATGATTGCCGCGTAGGTAATAATTGCGTTTTCGCTAATAATGCAACGCTTGCCGGGCATGTTTCTATTGAAGATTTAGCGGTTATCGGCGGGTTGGTTGCTATACACCAGTTTGTCAGAGTGGGAAAACTTTCTATAACCGGAGGCTGCTCTAAAGTTGTCCAGGATATTCCGCCGTATTCAACCTGCGACGGCCATCCTGCGTCTGTATACGGGCTTAACCTTATCGGTTTAAGGCGCAATAAAGTCTCTCGTGAATCAATCAAGGAGCTTGACCGCGCGTATAAAATAATTTTCAACTCTGGTTTTACCCCTAAACACGCATTGGAAGAGCTTGAAAAAACGAAAGTTAAATCTGAAGAAGTTAAATACATTATTGATTTTGTCAAAGGGTCTAGTCGCGGTTTAAGCAAATCCTGCAGAGTGGAAAAATAATCTATGGAAAAGATAGGCTTAATTGCCGGAAACAGGAAGTTTCCTTTATTGTTTTGCGAGGGCGCAAAGAAAAAAGGCTTTTATATTGTTGCGGTAGCAATTAAAGGTGAGACTTCGCTAAAGATAAACAAGTTAGCAGATAAAGTCTTCTGGCTTAAATTTTCGGATTTTAAACGTATTTTCTCTGTATTTAAGGAAGAGGGCGTTAAAAATGTAGCCATGGCAGGCCAGATTAGCCCCTACAGGCTTTTTAGCAGGGAGGTTATTAATAACCCCGATATACAACAGATACTCTCAAGCATAAGAAATAAGAAAGCAGATACTATATTCGGCGCGGTTGCCGAGAGGTTAAAAGATTCCGGTTTAAATCTCTTGGATTCAACTATCTTTGTCAAAGAATTTTTGCCATCTAAGGGCGTGTTGACAATAAACGAGCCGGATGCTGCAACCTGGGATAATATAAATTTTGGCCTGAGCCTGGCAAGGTCTGTAGGCGCTTTGGATATCGGCCAGACTGTAGCAGTAAAAGATAAGGCGATTGTTGCGGTGGAAGCTTTAGAAGGGACAGATAACCTTATTTTAAGGGCAGGCAGGCTTGTACGCGGAGGGATTACAGTAGTTAAGGTGGCTAAACCTAACCAGGATATGCGTTTTGATGTCCCGGTAATAGGCCTTAATACTATAAAGAAACTTATTAAGGTAGGAGCAAAATGCCTTGCTATTGAAGCAGATAAGACACTTTTTATTGACCGCGAGGAATCAGTAAGGTTAGCTAATATAAAAGACATAATAGTTGTGGCGGTGTAGAATAAAGCCTTGACCCCGTTAGAAATTTTGATATACTGTTTTTAGCAGCATGGTATTTCTAATGAGGTAGGCAGGTTCAGTAGATATATAAGAAAAGGAGGAGGTATGCCAAGATTAATGGGGTCAAAACCGATTGAATTTAAGCTCTATGCGCCCTCTGCCAAGAAGGTGGTATTATCCGGAAGTTTCAATAAATGGGATACCAAGAAGCTTCCCGGCAAGAAAGATTCTAAGGGCAACTGGGTGGTAAAAACAAGCCTTAAGCCGGGTAAATATGAATATAAATTCTTTGTGGATGGTTCCTGGCAGAATGATTCTAATTCTACCGTTTCTGTTCCTAATGCTTTCGGTACGCATAATTCCGTAATAGAGGTAAAATAAGCTGCAAAGAAAGAATTTCTAAAAAATTTAAGGGCGCTACAACAAAGTAGCGCCCTGATAGTTTATAAGGATGAGATACCTTTACGGACCTATAAAATCGCGCAGGCTCGGAGTATCCCTGGGAATAAATTTAACCCTTCCTAAGACGTGTACTTTTGATTGTGTTTATTGCCAATTAGGAAAGACCAAAAACCTTACTGTCTTAAGGTCAGAATATATAAAGTTTAGCGAGATAATTGACGAATTAAGATGGTGGATTGATAACCATAAGGATGATTTAGCCGGTTTAGATTATATTACCTTATCCGGCTCCGGAGAGCCTACCTTAAATACGAAGATCTCGGATTTATTATCTTACCTTAAGAAAATTCCCGGTTTAAAAGTAGCGCTAATAACCAATGCCTCTCTTTTAGTCCAGCCGTCAGTGCGCCGGGAAATTTTAGGCGCTGATTTAATTGTGCCTTCTTTAGATACGGTAACGCAGGAATTATTCATTAAAGTTGACCGTCCGTATAAGGGTATCAAAATTGAAGATGTTATTAACGGGCTTATTGCTTTAAGGCGGGAGTTTAAAGGGAAGATCTGGCTGGAGGTTATGTTAATTAAAGGAATAAACGATGATATCCGGCATATCCGTAAACTAAAAGAAGTTATCGAAAGAATAAACCCGGATAAAGTTCAGATTAATTCCCCGGTCCGTACAGCCAGCGAAACAGGGGTCCTGCCTGTTACTAATCTTAAGCTTAAAAAGATACAGCAGATTTTAGGGGATAGGGCAGAGATAATTTAACGCGCCCATCGCCCAATGGATAGGGCACCAGTCTTCGGAACTGGCTTTGGTGGTTCGACTCCACCTGGGCGCAAAATTAAGACAAGAAAGAGCTATGGATAAGAGAAAGGTTAAGCGGGTAATAGCTAAAGAGGCGTTGATTATTTTAGGATTATCATGCGTTCTGTATATTCTGATCCGTTTTTTTCTGCAGAATGTCCCTATAGTATTACCGAAATACAGGCTTGATTTTGCTAATGGAGAAACCCATAGTCTTAATATCATGCCTGAGATTCGCACTTACTCTAGTTATAGTAAGTTTTTAGAAGAGGCGTATAATCCGCCGACCAAACTCTTAGAGAAACGCATTAAAGAATTTACAAGGGTAATGAATATTAAGTCTGCGTTAAGAAATAAGAAATTCATAAACCCTCACGGGGTATATATATCCAGGTTATACAGCCGGCTCTTAAATACGCCTTTTATTCTGAAGCTAATCTTTATTTACCTTTTTTTGTTATCGATTCGTTTTATTATCTGGGCAGTCAAGGTATTGACAAAACCTTCTTTACAGCATTAGATAAATCTGTTATTATTGATATAAAATAAAATGAAAACTTGGCAGAAAAAAGATCGCGTTAGGAGTTTGAGGTCTAAGGGATTAAGTTACAAAGAAATAATTCAGAGCGCCATATTTCATATTGCTAAGAGCACTATTAGTGATTGGTGTAAAGATATTGAGTTAACTGATCCGCAAAAGGAAAGGCTGCAAAAGTTTTTCAATAATGGAAGTTACAAGGGTAGGCTATTAGGGTCAAAAACAACACAAGAAAGAAGAGCTGTTGAAGTTAGGGAGATTAAAGATAAGTCAAAATCAGAAACTTCTTCGTTGACGGAAAACGAGTTTAAAATAGCGGGATTGATGTTATATTGGGCAGAAGGAAATAAAAAACACCATGTTGGTATATGTAACTCCGATCCTGAACTTATACGTTTTATAATGAAATGGTTCAGAATTATTTGTGGCGTTTCAGAAGAAAGATTTAGGTTGTACCTAAATATTCATTCCGGTCAAGCCGAGGCGAAAATAAAAGAATTTTGGTCTCATGTAACAGGGTTACCTATCTTGCAATTTGGAAAGAGCTATATTAAAAAAGAAGGCACAGGCTATCGTAAAAATATTCTATATAATGGTACAATAAAGATTGAAATTGGCGATAAGAATCTTCTATACAAAATACTTGGATGGATTGAAGGGGTTATTATAAATAACGGGCCATTAGCTCAATTGGCGGAGCAGCTCCCTCTTAAGGAGAAGGTCGGAGGTTCGACTCCTCCATGGCCCAGTAATCTATGTGAAGAAGTACGAAATTTTTGAGCATACCGCGGATATCGGCCTGCGTATAAAGGGCAATGATTTAAAAGAGCTTTTTAAGAATGCAGGCCTTGCTATTTTTCAGATCTCATCCCGTAAGCAATTCACCAAGAATAAAAAACATACAGTTGTAACCGTAAGCCACAAAGCCCCAAACATCGAAGATTTATTTATCAACTGGCTTAATGAGCTTCTTTCTTTATCCTCTGCAAAAGGTATAATCTTCCATAATATAAAGATAAAAAGGCTGGATAAAAATAGCCTGGAAGCGGATTGCAGCGGAAGCGACGTGGGCAATTATAAGATTAACATTGAGATTAAAGCCGCTACTTACCATCAGTTAAAAATAGAAGAGAGTAAAGAGGGCTGGCAGGCAGAGGTGATATTATTGAGTTACGTAAAAGTAATGGAAATGAACCCTTAATTGTGCTATCATGGTTCCATGAGACCTCATGGAACCCAGAAAGAGC
>JAFGUY010000020.1 GCA_016938245.1 Candidatus Omnitrophota bacterium
CACTGTTACTTGCACTGTCGATAAGTGTAGTTATACGATGGATATAGCTTCAGGGGATCTTGGCTCTGGCGGAATCGGGTGTATCTAATTTGTCTATCAGCTATATGCGAAATCGTTCCTTCACCTTAATAGAGTTAATTTTAGTAGTAGCGACTATTCTTGCTATAGCCGGAGTTGCTATAATAAGGTTCGGGCCTATGGCTGAAAAGGCGCGCTCTGCAGAGGCGTATAGTGCTTTAGCTCAGATTGTTACTGCAGAAAATATCTATAAGCTAGAGAATGATAGTTATACTGATATAGGTAATCTCGATATCGATCTTCCTGTAAGCCAGAACTTTACTTTTAGCGTGCTGGTTACAACCGACGCAGGTTACGCAAAGGCAGAAAAAAAGGAAATGCCACCAGAGATTATTATATGTGTTTAAACGGAGGTAAGCAAAGCGTTGATACTGCGCCGTCTTGCCCCTAAGGTTAATTAAAATGGGTAAAAATAAACCTAATACTTTTTTAAGAGGTTTTACTTTAATAGAGCTTATTTTAGTAGTCTCTATGATTATTATTTTAGCAGCTATCGGAGCGGTTAATTATTCTAAGTCTAAAAATAAGGCAATAGTCAGAGAAGCTATATCGAACCTAAAACTTATTGCCGCGGCTGAAAGAATATATAAGATGGAACAAGGCAGTTATGTAAATTGCGATAATTCCACCGGATGCAATTCTCTCCTCAAGCTTAACTTAAATGCGAAAAATTGGGAATATAAAGTTACTGGTGCGCCTACTGCGGCTAATATTCAAGCTACTGGCCTTGCCATATCCGGATCTAATTGTACATTAAATAGCGGCGCAGACGGTAATGGTTTTGATTCAGATCCTGCTTGTTCCGGATTCTAGATAATTACGTATGGATAATAAAGCCTTAACTTTGTTGGAGATTCTTGTTGCGGTCATCATTTTAGCCCTTGTTGTAACCGGCTTGGCTGGCGTATTTGTAGCAGGGAAACGTTATATCCAGCGCAGCCGTTCGCGTATGACCGGCGGAGAGCTCGGAAAGCATTTCCTTGATCCATTGCAAAATGATGTCAATCAGAGCACATGGGATACCACCAGCCTTTTAGGCAAAGCTTCTGCCAGCCCGCAGACAAAGAGAATAAACGACAGAGATTATCAGGCAGTCTATGATATTAACACTGTTAATCTTCCGGACAATCTTATCAGGGCAAAAGTTACAATAACGTTACCTACTCTTGACTGATGGTTTTCTGCCGCAATAAATCCGTTACCCTTATAGAGCTTATTATTGCTATAGTATTAGTTGCGGTTATTATCCTCGGGATAAGTAGCATAAATATTTTTAGTAATTATCATATTATTTCTTCGGACCGCAGGGCAAAGGTGCAGAATGAAGTATCGCTTTGCCTCGAACATATTACTAAGGAAGCATCCAGGGCAATAGGCAATGAAGCTGTTTTTATCGGCAACACAGTAGTTGATATAGTAACTAATACATCTTTAGCGGTTTTTATCGATGCTGATCTTGATGGGAAAAGAGATACTGCTAAAGATTATTGGATAAAATATACCTTTGCCAATAATATCCTTTCTTATTGTGGAAATTGTGGCAATAGTTTTGTTTGCGGATCGTGTAGCATAAGCACAGAGGTTTTATCCAAGAAGATAACTGCTTTTAATCCTAAAAAGGATTTTGCAGACGGCAACCATATTGAAGTAAGTATTACCGGCTGCCATAATCCCGGCGGAACGCCTGCCTGCGGTACCCCGGATAACCCGGAAATTACTATGCATACTGCTGTTGACCTACCCTCCGTCTCCACCCGCTAAACCTGGGGGACGCTCCCCAAGGTACCACTCCGCTTATAATTTTAAGCTATTTTTTAAAGAAAGTGCGTTAGATTTACCACTTCTTTACGTCTATTATTAATGAGGAGGTGGTTAATATGTCAAGAAGAGAAAGGTTGATCTTTGACAGGTCGTATCATCATGTTTTTACAAGGGGGAATGACCGTAAACAGATTTTTAAAAAAGAAACAGATTACCAGGTTTTCCTTTTAATAGTAAGAAGGTACCTGGCAAAGTTTGGGATTTCAATAATAAACTATTGCCTTATGCCTAATCATTTACACTTGCTTGTTTTTATTGAGACCGGCGGTGAGCTATCGAGGTTTATGAAGGCTATTTTACAGGTATACGCAAATTATCACCGGAAAGAATATGGTTCAACAGGATTTTTGTATCAAAATAGGTTCAAGAGCATATTGATTAAACAAGAGAGTTATTTGATTGAATGCGCCAGATATGTAGAGAGGAATCCTCTAAGGGCAGGATTAGTAAATGATATTTTTGCCTGGCCATGGAGTAGTTTTTCTTACTATGCAAAGGGAATCAAAGATGGTATAATTACCAAAGAAAATCCGGCTTTTAGGGCTTTAGCCGAAACAGATATGAAGAGGAGAGAGCTTTATATAGGATTTGTTTTGAAAGAAAGGCCTTATGAGCAGATTTTAGATAAAGAATTTCACATAAAATAGCATAAAATAGGCGTAAAATTGATGGGGAGTGTCCCTTTGGGGAGCGTCCCCCAGGTTTTGGGGCTGTAGCTCAGCTGGGAGAGCGCCTCGTTCGCAACGAGGAGGCCAGCGGTTCGATCCCGCTCAGCTCCAATTAAATTTTTCGACAAGAAAAATTTAATTGGCACTAATATGAAATTTATATTAATAATCCTTCAAATTATTTTTCTCGCCGTCGCGTCTTTCCCGACTCTATCTTATGCCGAAAACATAAAAGAGCCTTCTTTCGCCGGCGCATTTTATCCGGATAACCCAAAGGACCTTTCCAGAATGGTTGATAACTTTATTGCCGCAGCTTCTCCTGAAAAGATCGACGGAGAAATATTTGGCTTAATCGTCCCTCATGCCGGGTATGGTTTTTCCGGCAGCACAGCGGCTTTTGGGTACAAGCTTATAAAGAATAAAAATTATAAAACCGTTATTGTTATCGGCACCGGCCACCGTTTTGGATTTAGCGGGGTATCGGTTTTCCCGGAAGGAAAATTTGTAACTCCGTTAGGGCCTATAGATATTGATAAAGAATTCGCGCAAAAGCTCCTAAAGCAGAATAAGGATATATATTTTGAGCCCAGAGCTTTTGAAGAAGAGCATAGCGTTGAAGTGCAGCTTCCGTTTTTGCAAAGAATGCTTAAAGATTTTAAGATTGTGCCTATAGTTACAGGCGACTGCACCTTAGATGCCTGTAAAAAATTTGCTTCTTTGCTTAAAGAGGCAATCGGCGCAAGAAAAGACGTATTGGTGGTAGTCTCCACTGACTTTTACCACGGTTATGATTACCAAGAGGCAGAGGCAATGGATAATCTTACTATTTCTTATATTAATAATATGGATGCCGAAGGGCTCTATTATGGTTTGCGCGACGGGAAATTGCAATCGTGCGGCGGGTTTGGGGTAGTCAGTGCAATTATATTAGCCAAGGAATTAGGCCATAATAAAGTTAAACTCTTAAAAAATACAAATTCTGCGCAAGTTACAGGAAAAAAGATAAAAGGGGTCTGGACTGTAGGCTATGCCAGCTTAGCTATTGATAATGAAAGAGAGGATAGCGCTATGTTAAATAAAGAGCAGCGGGAGAAACTTTTAAAGATTGCGCGTAGCTCCATAGAAACTTATTTAAAGACCGGAAAAAAATTGGAATTAAGCGAAACTGACCCTGTCCTGCTTAAGGAGCTGGGCGTTTTTGTTACCTTGCATAAACACAAAGAATTGCGCGGCTGTATCGGAAATCTTATTGGCAAGGGGCCTTTTTATCTTACAGTGCGGGATATGGCTGTAGAGTCAGCTACAGGCGACCCGCGCTTTCCGGCGGTTACGCTCGCAGAGATGAAAGATGTAGATATTGAGATCTCTGCACTTTCCCCTATGCAGAAAATAGATGACCCGGATAAAATCCGCCTCGGTACCGACGGAGTATTAGTGCGCCAAGGTTTTAGAAGCGGGGTATTCCTTCCGCAGGTAGCTACAGAGACCGGCTGGACAAAGGAGGAGTTTATGTCTAACCTCTGCGCTCACAAAGCAGGGCTTTCTCCCGATGCCTGGAAGGGCAAAGATATAGAAATCTATACTTTTACTGCCGAGGTCTTTTCTGAAAAGGAACTATGAACAGGTTTTTCTGCGCTAATCCCGTTATCTTTCAGGATACGATACTATTGACTTTCGCAAAAAGAATGGAACAAATGTTATTTTTCTGGTATAATACTCATAAGACCCGAAAGGAGGCTTATGAGACCAC
>JAFGUY010000021.1 GCA_016938245.1 Candidatus Omnitrophota bacterium
GAAGGCTAAACTGCGCGTCAGCGCGGTGGCAATATTAAAATGATGGATAGAACATCAAGATTTATAACGGTATTTTTATCTCTGATTCTTGCCTTTTTTCTCAAGAGCTATGCTTTTGATATCGGCAAGAATTTGATAGAAGCTGAAGTATCTAAAAAAGAACCCGGCATGATAATAGAAAGGCCGCGTATTGAATATAGGGCAAGGGGCTTACGAAACCCTTTCCAACAGCCGGTATCAACCACAGAAGAGAAGCCTGTAAAGGCAGAAGAATCTGTTGCTATCGATCCTGTATTTTTACCGGTTTTGAATGTACAGGGAATAATATGGCAGGGTAACCCTAAACAGGCGATCATTAATAATAGGGTCATGAAGGTAGGAGACTCCTTAGATAATATAGATGTAATAGATATAAATAAAGAAGGAGTTACGGTTTTACATGCAGGCGTGCAGCATAATATCAGCACGTCACCTGTCACGGGTCGGCAGGATAGCGAGCAAAAATAAAGGAGGAGAGATGAATAAGAATTTTAAATCATTTGTATTTATTCTGTTTATTGCAAACTTCATTTTCAGCCAGCAGGCCTTTGCTTTGGAGGGGCCTCCGAAAATATCCATGGATCTGCAGGATGCTTCCTTGAAGGATGTCCTTAAGATCCTTTCTATGCAGTCTAATCTTAACTTTGTCGCTTCAGAGATGGTACAGGATAAGAAGGTTACCCTTTATATGGATAATGTTCCCTTAAAGGAGGCGATGGATAAAATATTCAAGGCGAATAACCTTTCTTATGATTTGGATAAGGAAGCCAGTATATTCATTGTTAAGGACTGGGGACAGCTTACGGTTGAAACCATTACCGAGGTTTTTTATCTAAAACACGCAATGGTCTCTTCTTCTTCCTTAAAAGAAGAGATGAAGAATAATATGACACAGCAGAGCACTGATTCAAGTTCAACTTCAACTTCATCTTCATCCTCATCGGATACCGGTTCTGATGATAAGGGCAAATGGAAGGTGGAGGATGATGCGGGTATTACGCAATCAATTAAGAGTCTCCTATCTAAGGAGGGCTCCGTGATCGAGGATTTCCGTACCAATAGCTTAATTGTTACCGATATCCCATCGCGCATGGAAATCGTGCGTAGCGTTATCAAATCCCTTGATGTGGCTGTGCCGCAGGTGCTTCTAGAAGTGGAGATGCTGGATGTAAGCAAGAATGCCGTTGACCAGCTTGGAGTTAACTGGCCGATGACACTGGCTACCGGAGATTTTACCCAGGCATTCCGTGTTTTTAATCCTTTTGGAAAGAAAGGCACCAGCGGGCAGGGATCTACGCTTGAGGTAACCAAAGGAACAGAGTTTTTGAAGGAGGCAGCAACTTGGGCTGCGCCGCACTTTGGGCCGGTTGTATTCGGCGTATTGAACAGCAAGGTCTCTCTCGATTTTCTTAAGACGCAGACTGATACCAAGTTCTTGGCCAGGCCTAAGATTCTTACCTTAAGCAATGAGACCGCGGAGATTAAGATTGTGAGTGATGAAGCTATAGGTTTAAATAGCAGTACGCAAGGTTCCGGGGCAGGAGGTGCAACCCAAACTATTACTGTTGAGAGGGCGCAGACCGGGGTGACACTCAGGGTTACCCCTCAGGTTAACTTGGATACCGGAGAGATTACTATGTTTCTTAACCCAAGTGTTTCAGAGGCCTCTACATCGCTTACCACTTTAACTGCCGGTATAGCAAACAATACGGCAACAGGGCAGTATACCTTCCGTAACCCTGAGACTAGGACAACTAAATCCACGGTAAGGGTCAAGGATGGAGAGACTGTGGTCTTGGGAGGGATGATTGTTAATCAGAGCACGACAACCGAAAAGAAGATCCCTATATTAGGGGATATACCGATATTAGGAAAGGCCTTTAGACATAAGGAGACTACCCCGGGGAAGGAGCGCGAGCTTTTAGTTTTCATAACTCCGAGAATTATTAAGGATGGGGTAATGATGGATAAGGGCTCTTTGGATGTGCAGCCTATTAAGAAGATGATGCTTCCCTGGCGTGAACAGTCTACGGTTTCTGTGATAAACCGCCAGTCCAGCATCAATACTTATTTAAATACCTTAGAGAAACAGCGTTAGGTTTTCTTACAATCATGGATTCTATTAATAAAGGCAAACATATACGTCTAGGTGAGCTTTTGGTCCAGGAAGGGTTAATCGGCCAGGCCCAACTAGAAAAGGCTATAAGTATCCAGCGGCAGGAAGGCGGTAGGTTGGGGGAGATTCTGGTAAAGCTGGGAATGGTTAAAGAAGACCAGATGTTTGCTGTTTTAGGAAGGCAGTTAAATGTTCCGTATTTTTTTTTGGGGACAGGCATGCTTAAACCGGCAACAAACCAGGGATTGGACCGGCTGATCCCGCATGATTTCGCATCCAAGAACTTTGTGCTTCCTTTATCCAGGACATTAAGGTCGCTTACCGTAGCAATGTTTGATCCGCTTGACCTTATACTAGTGGATAACTTGGAAAGGCTGACTAACTGTAAGGTTAATCCGGTTATAGCTACCCGCTCTGATATCTCCAAGGCGATAGAAGGTTTTTACGGTAAGTCTGCCTTGTTTAATCAGGCAGTAAAGGATAGTTATGATGTATCTGATGCTGTGGATATCAATATTAATACGGATTCTTCGGATCAGGAATTAAGCCTTGATAAATTAGTAGCCCGGGCAGAAGAAGCCCCGGTTGTAAAATTAGTGGATTTAATTATACGCCAGGCAATCGATGAGAGGGCCTCTGATATCCATATGGAGCCTTTTAAGGATAAGATCTGCCTGCGTTATCGTATTGACGGAAAGCTTTATGAGATTCCTCCTCCGGCAAAGCATCTGCATATGCCCATAATCTCCCGTATAAAAATATTATCGAAGCTTGATATTGCCGAAAAACGCCTTCCGCAGGACGGCGCTTTCTTGGCTAAGATCGGGGATAGTCCTATTGATATACGTGTTTCAAGCGTTCCTACAATCTATGGCGAGAAGATAGTAATGCGTCTGCTCGATAGGAGCGAGGTGGTTTTGGATTTAAGCCGTCTTGGGTTTGACCCGAAACAGCTTGAGACTATGCGCCGGGCGATTAATGCTCCTTATGGGCTGGTCTTCTTGACCGGGCCTACCGGAAGCGGAAAGACAACTACTTTATATGCAATCTTAAACGAGATTAAGAACCCCTCAAAGAATATCGTTACTATTGAAGACCCGGTTGAATATAAATTAGAAGGTATAAATCAGGTGCAGGTAAAGCCTGAGATAGGCCTTACTTTTGCTACGGCCCTGCGCAGCTTTTTAAGGCAGGACCCTGATATAATGCTGGTAGGAGAGGTCCGAGATCTGGAGACCGCTCAGATATGTATCCGTTCTGCATTAACCGGGCATTTGGTCTTAAGCACACTGCATACTAATGATGCGCCTACTGCTGTAAGCAGGCTTATGGATATAGGGATTGAGCCTTATATGCTTGCTCCTTCTTTATTAGCTGTAGTTGCTCAGCGGCTGGTCAGGAGGCTTTGCCTGGATTGCAAGGAGGCTTATGAGCCGACAAAAGAACAATTAAAGACTATAAATCTAAAGGCAGAATTAATCTATAGGGCTAAGGGTTGCGCTAAATGCAATAATACGGGGTATCGCGGCAGGGCCTGCATAGCTGAGGTTATGGTCGTCAATGAGGAAATCCGCAGCCTTATTAATCAAAGGGCTTCATTCCAGAAAATATGTGAGGCTGCTAAGGCAAACGGGATGCAGACTCTTTATGAGGCAGGGCTTAAAAAAGTTGAGGATGGGGTGACTTCTTTGGAAGATGCGATATCGGTAACATTGGGGGCTGAATAATGCCAAAGTTTTTTTATATTGCCAGAGATAGGTTGGGTAAAAAGATAACCGGGGCTGAGGAAGCCGGGAGCCAGGAAGAGATTATAAGCCGTCTTCAGGGTAAAGAGCTAATTGTAATTAACGTTATACCTGAATCCGGAGAAGGTTCAATGCCTAAGCCGATGGATATCGGTAATAAGGGCAGGATCACCATAAAGCATAACAGGGTTACCAGGGGAGACCTTACTCTTTTCTGCCGGCTGTTAGCCACGCTTTTAGGCGCGGGTGTTACTATCTTACGCAGTTTAGATATTATTCTACAGCAGGTTGCCAGCAGAAGGCTTTACCAGATTATCAAGGATTTAGAGAAGAATATGGAAGCCGGGTTAAGCCTGCATGAGGCAATGGCTAAGCACCCGAATATTTTCTCCGAGCTTTGGGTTAACCTTGTGGAGAGCGGGGAGGCCAGCGGTAATCTTGCTATGGTTTTAAACCGTCTTGCCACTTATCTGGAAAGAGACGCGGCTTTTAAGAAGAAGATTATATCCGCCCTTATCTATCCGGCTATGCTTATGTTTGCAGGGTTAGGGGCGCTTTTATTTATGACAATCAAAATTATTCCTACCTTTGCTGAAATATTCAAGGGGTTTAATATTGAACTGCCTTTATTGACTAAGATACTTTTAGCTTTAAGCGATTTTATCGGCAAGTTCGGGGTGATTATTATTATAGCTTTAGTTGCCGGGATATGGTTTTTCCGGAAATATATATCTACCAGGGAAGGCAAAAGGAAGTATCAGATGTTTTTGCTTAGGCTTCCGGTATTCGGAGAATTCTTCAGGACCCTCTCAGTCGAGCGTTTTACTTCAGAGATGTCGACATTGGTAGAGAGCGGGGTGCCGATCCTTTATTCGCTGGAGATCTCTGAGCGCAGCGTAAATAATGTTATTTTAGGGGAGATTATCCGCAAGATTAAGGAAGATGTTCGCGTGGGGAAACCCTTAGGCCAGTCTTTGGAAGGGAGTAATTTTTTTGATCCGATGGCTGTGCAGATGGTTAACATAGGAGAAGAGATCGGGGAGCTCTCCAATATGTTTAAGCGCTTAAACGCCTTTTACCAGGAATACCTGGAGACTTTTCTTGTGCGTTTTACCTCCATGTTTGAGCCGGCAATGCTGATTTTTATGGGGTTGTTAATCGGGATTATGGTCGTAGGCCTTTTCCTCCCTATATTCAAGATTGCCCAGATCGGATAGAAAAAGGCTTGTTTTTTATATTGAATTGTAGTAAGCTTTAATTAAGAAAGCTTAATAATTAAACAAATA
>JAFGUY010000022.1 GCA_016938245.1 Candidatus Omnitrophota bacterium
AGCTAAAGACATCAAATCAAAAGCAGTCTGCTGCGAATCATGCAAATCACCTCTAATGATATCCACTGGTTGCCCTACAAGAATATCAACTGATCTTTCTAAATCTTCAACACTGATAAAATTTGTATTTGTATTCTTGGAACCTAATTTTAATAAGGTAGGATAGGAAAATCCGGTAAAATTGCCGTTATCATCAGCTGCCAGTTGGTTAAAATAATAACCTAAAGCCTTCCTGCCTCTATTCCAGACCTCTATAGTTGAATATGGCGTACCGCCGATTAACGGCGTGCTTCCTACAAATTCCCTGCCGCGAGTTTCCCTTAAATTAATAAATCCTCCGCCGACTCTTTCATCATAGCGGCTGCTATTGTTATATGCTGTAAAAGAATAATAACCATCTCCATCTCTTGTAGGGTTCCATTTTATTAAATCCCTGCCCTGGCTATCCCTTATTCTTTGCAATCTTTCAATGATGGATCCGTCTTGATTTTTTAAGTACAACGCTGTTTCCCCACTATGCAGGCCGGGATTGTGTGAATCAAAAAATCTATAATCGGCAAAAGCCCTGACGTTATAGTTCTTTGAATCTTCCCAAATATGGGCTTCGCGGTCTATAGAATCAAGATTGCCTGTTTTGCTCGCGTAATCTACGCCGTCAAGAGAAAATAAATGCCTGTGGAAAACACCGTCTTTTTTACCACCGTAGCCGCCATAAACCCTGTCCCAACCCGTATCCCTATCTATAATTTTTCCGTCTTTCTTGAGCACACCAAAGGCTTTGTTAAAAGCTGAATTATAAAGAGGGGCTAAGGGGGACGACCTACCAACTTCCCATCCGGTAAAACTTATATTTCCGGATGGGCCGCTCTCTCCAACTTTATCTGAATCAAATTTTAGACTTTCAAAGAAAGTTGCGGAAGGAGCTTCTATTTTCCAGGACTTATCGGGATCACTGACTAATATGGTATTACTATCCATATTACCAATAGGGCCTTTGGTTGGATCAATATTGTGCTGTAATTTTATATGTACTGCCCTCATGCCATCCCAGCCTTTAATGCGCCACGTTGCTCCCGCATCATCTTTAAAAGTTATATTCGCTGCCATTGCGGGAGTCTTTGTGCTTCCGGAAAGCACAACCGATAAATTTTGTTTCATATCTACAAAATTAACATCAGGATTCATGGCGCTGATACCACCTAAGGCTTTAGTATTAGGAATAGCAGCTATACCGGAAACATATTCTGTGGGTACTTGGCCAAAACCGCGAACATGATGCAACTTTTGAACCACTATGGAATGTTCGAGTAAAGGCTGAGGATTAAAATTCGCCATATCTCTATCAAAGGTAATCAAATATCCGCCGCGGGCTTTAAATTGTCCCTCCTGATTTAAATTAATAAATTCTGAGTTTAATACACCTTTATAGTTAGTCCCATAATATTCATATTTGGTAAATTCCTGATCTTTGCCAATTCCGTTACGAATACCGACAACATCATTGTTAGGTAGTACTTGCCGGATAAAATTAAAATAATATCCACTTGAGAATTGTGAAGAAGGAATCCGGATGGGGGTTCTCATAACCCGTACAACTGCTACCCCTTTTTGCGGCCCATAACCCATAATAAAATGCTGCTCTTGAGATCCATTATATAAAGTCTGTCTAAATCCGTGGTTAATAGAATATCGTTGGGAATAAGCGCCATAATTAAACTGGACTGAATAACCGGCTAATCTATTTCTGTTGTTGGCTACTGTAACTACATTTACCGTAGGATTATAAACTTTTAAGAGAAATGTGGCTGGCCTTATGCGGACTTCACCGCCAACATGGCTGGTCATATATTTTTCATGCCATTCCCTCAAAATTGCATAATTAGTGGTTATGGGAACCTGATTTCCGTAAGTAGCATTTAAAGTCCGGGACAAAGCTTGAATCTGTTGCGGTGTCCATCTCTGCGGAATGCTGTTATACCAGCTTTCAGTAGCTCCGGGGCCGGAATTGATTTTCTTTAAATAATTTGACCTTTCTGCTTTATACGGGCCCTTTCTCGTTAAAGTATTCATCAAATAATTCAGGGTCTTATCACCCATCTGGCGTTTTATCGCCTCAACATCGATATTTTTACCTATTAATGCCCGAGCCATATAGTTAACCTGCCAATTGGGTAAATCTCTAACTTTTACATCTCCGGCTGAAACACTTACTCCTGCCTGACGCCTGGCTGCACGCGAAGGCCTTCCCCAGTCGCCTGTACGCTTGTATCCACCTATTATTTTTTTGCTTTCTAAATCATCTAAGAGCCTTGCTTCGCCAGGCAAAATGGGTGTTAATGCGTAGCCTGTGAATTCATTTAGGAATTTTTCTTTTGGTAAAAATTCTTCTTTATGATTATCTAAATAATAAACTTTTTCTTCCGCTATCTTTGTAACCAAAATATAGTGCTCATAATTTAAGTGGGCTATAAAAGGAGTAAGTTTATTGAGATCTTGGAAATCGGTAATTTTTACAGGGATTAGATCTACGCCAAAAAATTTAGAGGCTTGAGAAAGTGCATAGAGTGAATTTTTAATAACTGTCGGATTGCCCTCCGGCCTGACTACTTCGTTGATTATATCTGCGGTTAAGGCCATAATGGCGATATCCCCTTCATTAACTTTAATTCCGGAATAGGTCAAATAATCATAAAGGGCTTGAGATCCACACGGCTTACCTTTCAACCATTCAGTAATTTCATCGATTCTCTCATTGGACATTACTAATGGTTTGTCCAAACTGATGGTCAGATTGGACGAAACTTTAATTGCATTTATTGGCTTATTGGCTATATCTTTTAGGACATTACGGATGGCTAAAGCGGTATCAATATTGGTGAGATTCTTCAGGGCCCCCGGAGCAACTGTTCCGGCAACCGGCTTATTCCAAAACACGCGCCAGTCATATTCAACGGCTTGCGCTACCTGCTCAGGCAGAAAGACCACAATAACAACAAAAGCAACCATGCGGATCCAAGCCTTGAAGCTTGACTTGAACTCTGCTTTTGGTTGCTCAATCCGGCCTTCTGTCTGTAACTGGTTTTTGTTCATTTCTTACTTATTTGTATTAAATAAAAAATAAATTTTCCCCCTTACCCCAATCACTTTTAGGTTTTTGGTCTTGCTTTTCATAAGGGTACCAGGTTTATTATTAAATACTTTTTAAAATCATTTATGAAACTTGGAAATAAAATCGGCTTGTCAACTCCCAACTCTCGTCGGTACTGGCAACCCGGCTATCCTTGATGCAGCTTTTTGACTTAAGGACCCGTGGCTTTGTGTCCTTAGATTACTCTAAGTTTACCTTTTCAAACGGTTCAACTTACACTCAAATATAACATCCCAGCCCGTCGCTGTCAAGTAAAAAATGCCTTTATTTTGGTAACGTTTTCTTTTCTAAAAACTACCCAAATATGTGCAGTTTTTTATCACAGAATTCTATGTATTCCGGCCGCTAAATAACTCCGAAAAACATGATTTTACTACCAATTCCTGCAAGCAAAACTAAAATACCTTCACAGGAGAACCTTAGGATCTATTTTTGAAACTATTGTTACTAAATCCAATAAAAATTAATTTTGATTGGACAAATATCAGTCCAGAGTGGACAATAAATTGATGATTATAACTATTGAGTTACGTAAAAGTAATGGAAATGAACCCTTAATTGTGCTATCATGGTTCCATGAGACCTCATGGAACCCAGAAAGAGC
>JAFGUY010000023.1 GCA_016938245.1 Candidatus Omnitrophota bacterium
ACTTATCCTCTTCTCTTCTTATCAGGCATTGAGAAAGAACAACGCAAATATAACTTCACCGCCTCATTAGGCGATTTTTAACAAAGTACTGCAAGCGTAGTTGAAATTTCAAGTAAATCTCCGTATACGGCAGGTAATTTATAATCAACCTCCTGCCTGGCAACGATAAACATCGTCCCGGAGTTAGCGAGGTCTTTTATGGAAAACCCGCGCTGCATAAAGTATTCCGTACGCGCTTCCTCGAAAAACTTAAGGTAATTAGCGTAATATACCGGTCCCCCGCAATCCGTACGGTGATAATAAATCTTTATTTTCATCAAATCCAAAGAATCGGTTAATATAATACAATCCCCTTAGAATTCATCTCCTTGACTTCTTCTGCGGTAGGATATTTTCCTAACCGGCTAATGCCGGCGGCAGTTACCCCCGCATCCTCATCTATATCTTTGCTGATGAACCGGGACGAATTTTGACCGTAGGGATAATCTAAGCTTTGTAAATTCCGGGGTTCTCCTATTTTCTCCAACGCCGCCGCCGCAGCGGAATCTGTTTTCTGCGCCGGTTTAATTACCGTGATTACCTGGCGGTTAAAAACAGCCGGCCCCCTATCCGGTATCGGCATCTCCGGCTGCCGTGTTTCTGCCGGGCTTTCTTCCAGCGCCGCAGAGCGAATGTCGGAAACTTCGTGATTGCTAAAAACTGCGGCAAAAATAATAATCACCGCTAAAATAAACATACCTGCATACAAGATATTAGCCTTCATATTTTAAACTTCCTTCCAGGCTAAGGTAATGTAATCTCCGGTTGTCGGCATAAACGGCGGAGGAGAACTTAACATCCGCGAATCGTATAAATAATCCTTTGTGTATCCGGAAATCTTTTGGCCGGTTGAACCGCTAAAAGTCCCCACCGGGCCTCTTTCTTTCTGGATAATCCCTCCGCGCACACTAAGCACGCCCTTTAGCCCACTAGTATAGTTATCCAGATAAAAAGAAGAATTAAGCGCCATCATCACGCCGTGTATCTGTAGATTAGTAGGCGCATTTCTGTCAATAATTACATCTCCCTCGGAAATAATTCCCAAGGCATCATCGCAAGCAGGATTAGTTACGGGATCCCCGGAGGCATAGACTAAATTATTAGTTATTTTAACATCGCCGCTGGCGCCGGCCGTCAGCTGACCGTCCAGGGTACCGGAGAGAGTAAGGTTCCCGTTAACAAAAAGCGCGCCGTTTGCCGGGAGAGGCTGATTGTTTTGCCAAGACTGGTGACCGACTTTGTAATTCATTGTTCCGTCGCTATTAAGCACAACCTGTGTGCTTTTATTAAACGAATAGCCTCCGCTGGCAGCATTAGTCTTTAAATCCAAGGCCGTACCCGGCATTGTAACCTGCTGCGCCCCAAAGGTAAATCCCTGTTGGAAATCAGGAATATCGTAAGGCGGGTTAGAGGTCTGGCTGAGATTAATATTATTTCTGTTATTATAGAACCGGATATATCCGTCTACCGAACTAACCGCCCCGGCAAAGACCGCCCCGGGATCTTTTCCGTAAATATTAAAATGGGCGTTGGTATGCACTGGCCCGTCTAAGTAATCATTCCTTGTAAACCATACGTTCCTTCCTCCCCAGGTTTCCCGGTTTGTAAACCAGATATAATTGGAAAAATTAGTTGCCTGCACAAATTTTCGCAGGGTGCGGTTCATGCTCCCTACAGCGCCGGTAGAGGTTATGCTGTAGCGGAATAGATTCGGGGCGCCGGAGAGATTAACCCGTAAGATAACTACGTTATAGGAACTCCCGCCTAAACTTTGTGCAGCTCCGCCATTCCAGGGATTAGTCGTAGTCCCTGTCGGAAAATTTCCGGCGGTTGCCTGATCCCGCAACCACTTAATCGCATGGTCAAGCCCCGCATCCGCAGCATTTAACGCCTGTGACCGGTACTTAAAGACATTTGCGATATTATTTTGGCTTACGCTTTGGCTGACAAAGGTGGCTGAAAAAGCGACCAAAACAGATATTACTAAGTAGACGGCTACAAGAGCAAAACCTTTTTTGTTTCTCAGCCTTTTAAAAACACTCTCCATTTTTAGTTCCTCATCCTGACTATAAGCTGGCCTCTCTCCGTAGCCAGCTTGCCTATGCCGGACATCTTTTGCGCAGTAAGATTAATTATTAAAAGATCATTCGGTAAATCCGGAATCCTGAACCTGGAAAACTCCAAACCGGTAATATTAAGAGCGAGCACCTTAGACGTCCCATCCGCAGCAGTCCTGATTATCTCATTATTCTCGTTTAACAAATAAGTAATATTGCCCGACCACTCTATATCCCCGAGCGAATCCAAGACCGTCCCATCCAGGTCATTGTCCTGAGGAATCTGAAAACTGATAGAATTGCCGGTCTCTCCGAAATTCAGGTTAATCCGCGCGGACGGCCCGCCGGAAACAGGCCTCGTTTCTCTTAGTTCTCTTTCCATTGACATAAAAGCCCGGATCATCTCTTTACGCAATTCCGTACGGACATCCCCGCCAAACCATGAACCGCGGCCGACATCTAATACCGCAAAGGCCGCAAATATTAATAAACTCATTACTAATGCGGATACCAGGACTTCAATTATCGTAAAACCTCTGAAATTTTTCATCCTCTAACCACCAGCGTCTTAAGCTGCACGGTTGAATCAATAATCCCGTTTCCGTTTATGTCTTCCCCCGTATCAAGCACGCCGTTTAAATTAACATCTTCACCGATAACCTTATTACCCTGGCGCCAGCAGATACTCACGGTTGCCAGCAACAGATCCGCGTTCGCAGGAGGCGTAGAGTTACTGATATAAACTACCCCTATGCTACTCGGCAGATCATCAACCGTAAAAACCATTCCGTTATAATTTGAGATGATCTGCGTAAAAGGGGTGCTGCGTATCTCCTCAATTATCCCCTGCGCGGCATTTGTCGCGGCGTTTACGTTTTTAGAGCTGGTAATTAAAAGAAGACAGGCGATATAAGTACCCAGGATCCCCACCAGGACAAATGCGAGTATCCCTGTTCCGATAACAACTTCTACAAGGCTAAAACCCTTTTTTTCCTTTAGCCTCATCTTTAACCCTCCCCTGATTGGATCCTAAAAAGAATACCTTGCCTCCGGCTTATTTATATCCATCTCCAATTAAAGCTTAACATATTAATAAAATATTATCAATCAGCTGATTTACCCCTAGAAAGATTTAGCACTTTATATCTCCTGCCAAGACTCAAAAGAATATCCTCCTGCTGAACCGGCAACATCAAAAGCTTCATCAAAATGTATGCTGCTGCTTCCGGTAACAGTTATAGTATCCCCTACGACTGCTCCGTATAAACCTCCGTTACCGGTAACAGAAACCGCAGTATCAGGCGCATAGATCCCTCCGTAAAATACGCCGCTTCCTGAAACCTGAATATTACTTGAAGTAAAGGTTCCGTAAAGCATAAAATTCTTCGGAAGCTGGGTATTATTAACGACTCCGGCTCCGCTAATATTAGCGCTGCCGTCAATATAAACTTTAGCATTACCGGAAACTACTAAACGCCCGCTTCCGGTAATATTTAAAGCAGATGTTCCGGTTAAGTAAATATTCACGTCTCCGCTTAAAGTAAGCTGTGCATTCCCGGAAATGTTTATCGACGGCATTCTGTAATTTCCCCCAGGCAGAGACTGATTATTGCTGCCTGATAAATTTATACTCGTACCGCTAGTAAGGCCTGAAAGCCCTGTCGGGACACTAACCTGACCGGGTACATCAGCATTAGCATGGGTAATTGAACCTGTCACTCTTGATGCAGGGCCAAGTGAAACTGTTCCTCCGGGAGCCGTATCTGCATTTCCGTTTATCGTAGAGCTTCCGGTAAGGGTAATTGTTCCTATAGTATCGCCGTTGGTTATAACATCTCCTTTTGATCCCCGGTTAGCTCCGCCATAAGGGCCAATAGTAGAATTGTAACTATCTGTTTTGGCATTACCTGTAAGGCTGACCCTTGATTTCCCAAAAGCAGCCGAATTAAATAAAGCTGATCTGATATAAGATTCCGCTACCGTCCTTTGCGAAGGCACGGTTGTGCCTAAGCCCGCGGAAAACCCTACAGAAGTAATCATAACATTACTGGTCCCTATCCCCGAAACTGTTACGGTATAGTTTCCGCTATTTCCTAAAGATAAAGCCAGGGTTTTAGTTGAAGCATCAACATCAGCCTACCCACTCCAATCATTATTTTTAAAAGCGTATATACCCTGCTGTAAACCGCCTTCAGCAGACCAAAAAGCACGTGTTGAGTTGGTATAATTTATAGTACTATTTTTTTCAGATATAGTACTTGTAATAAAAGTAACGCCCAAAGCACTTAGAACCACAACCACCATATATGAAATTACTAAAGCTACTCCGCGATTATTCATTCCTTAACTTTACCTGCTCTCTTATTGAAAATGATAATGGCCTAAGTAAAACTGATTTGCTTGCGGTTAATTGAATATCCAAAATTCGTCCGGATCGTAAAAATTTTAGAGAAGTAATATTATCGCCTATTACTTTAGTAACCCCGGGCGGATACTCGCGTATAACCTGAGTCCCGATAAGAGAATACGATACCCCGGCCTCACTAGGAGTATCAAAAATAATATCATCATTATTGGGGCTAATGGGAGTAATAATAACTGAAGACGCTTCTCTTGTCTCCCGGGCAATCCAATAAATTGCGTTCCTTGCCTGTTGTTGAAGATCCACTAATCCTGAATCAATAGAGAAACTGATATTGGCAATATGCATAATCCCATAAATTCCCGAGATTATAAGGATAAAAATTGCAGCAGCGACCAAAGTCTCTATTAAAGTAAAGCCTTTCATGGGCCTGTTATTAATGTCTCCAACACAAATAACCTGTTTATCTGTCCGCGATCTTACCAGGAAACAATAACCACAACATGTAATGGGTCTATCCCTGTAGCGCTAGTAGCAATGGCTTCATTAGCCAAGGCAGATAACCCATTGGTAGTTATAGTTGCAACATCCCAATTCCATACTCCGTCATCTATATCTTCTTGCAATGTAGAAAACCGGCATTCTTAATGCCTTCCATTACAAACTGGCCGTGGCTAGTAGCAATACTAAGATTACGATTAGAATTATTAAGGAAGGAACAGTTTACAAAAAGATAAAGCATCCCGCTTATAGCAAAAGCCAATATTGCTACAGCAAGAAGTAATTCCGGAAGGGTAAACCCCTTTTTTTTCAATTGCATATTTTAATAATTCTCTGGCAATATCTCAAAAAATGCCTGAGGATGTTTACACGCAAGGCACTCCTTCGGCGCCTCGTCACCCTCATGCACATAACCGCAGTTTAAACAATGCCATTTTATCGCAGCTTTTTTCTTAAAGACCGTGCCATTTTCTATATTACTAAGGAGTTTTCTATAACGAGACTCGTGGAACCTTTCAACTTTAGCGATCTGTTCAAAAGAACGGGCTACTTCCGGAAAACCTTCATCCTTAGCGGTTTTTGAGAAATCCTGGTAAAGCGTAGTCCATTCAAGATTCTCTCCCTTAGCAGCCTCTTCAAGGTTAGTCTTTGTATCCTTAATCATCCCCGCAGGATAGCTTGCGGTTACCTCTAACTCGCCACCCTCTAAATACTTAAAAAATACCTTAGCATGCTCTTTCTCATTATCTACCGTCTCAAGGAAAAAGCACGAGATCTGCTCGTAACCCTCTTTCTTTGCTACACTCGCAAAATATGTATAACGGTTTCTTGCCTGCGGCTCTCCGGCAAAAGATCCCAAAAGATTCTTCTCTGTTTTGGTTCCTTTAATTGATTTACTCATTTTTACTTCCTCCCTTTTTGTTTAAACAATAAAAACCTAGCTCAATTATATAATATTATCCCGCCATAGCAAACGATATTATACATTGCTGTCTAGGCCTGGCGGGGCTTGGCTTGTTCTCGCATCACCGCTTGTCCCGCCCCGGCGAGGCGGGACTGCGCTCGAGCGAAAGCTTTTGCTCTCCCGCAGACATTTTTATAATATGGCGGGATCCGTGCCCGCAAAAGTTTTCTAACGTGCTGCTCGAATCAAGCCAAGTCCCCGCTAAAAATAAAGCTTTGCGAGAATTAAGCTTTTTACGTCTTTGATGAAGGCGCGTTAGAAAGCTTTCGCCACCGCTTTTAATATAAGCGTCTGCGAGGAATTACGCCGAACGAGAGACTGCCTCCTTACGTGAGGCATCCTGACCGAAAGAGAGGCGTAAGCCGAAGCAGACGGCGAAAGCTTTTGAGCGCCTGAAGCAAAGACGAAAAAAGCTTAGTAAATCAACAATACTCGTGCGCCATGTAGGAACTTCGGACGTAGGGAGCGCTTTTGACAAAACGAAAACCTGCGGATAAAGCCTTTTGCCGGTAACGCTCAAAAACTTCAGGCGGAATATATTCTTCCACCGGAAAATGGGAATTGCTGGGCGCCAGGTATTGTCCGATACTTAAATAAACGCAGCCGGCTTTAACCAGATCATCAAAAACTTGATAAACTTCATCCTCATCCTCACCTAATCCCAGCATTAATCCGGATTTTAAAGGAATACTCGAAGCAATACCCTTAAGTATTTTAAATACCTGCAAAGACCTCTCGTATGCAGCGCCTTTACGTACTTCTTTATATAGCCTCGGCACTGTTTCTACATTATGAGCTATGATATTAGGCCGGCTTTCAGCCAACAAACTTAAGGATTCTAAATCTGCTTTAAAATCAGGGATAAGCACTTCTATCCTTACTTTATCATCTACCTGCCTTATCGCTTTTATGGTCTCTACAAATGCCCCTACCCCGTAATCGACAAGGTCATCTCTTGTAACACTAGTGATTACAACATGTTTTAACCCTAATTCAATTACGCAATCTGCGATTCTTTGCGGCTCATCCGGGTCCGGCGCAAGCGCAGCGCCTTTTTTTATTCCGCAAAAACTGCAACTGCGTGTGCATATCTCCCCTAAAATAAGAAAAGTTGCTTGCTTCTTAAGGAAACATTCTCCTATATTAGGGCACTGCGCCTCCTGACAAACAGTATTAAGCCCCCTCCTTTTTAGTATTGCCTTTACTTCTGCGCAATCATTTAAGGATATTTTTTTATTAAGCCAAACCGGCTTCATGCAAAGGCTCCTCTTCTTCGATAAAATCAATGCTAAACGTATCTTTTACAACGCTAATCAGTTTTTGCTCCAATATTTCCCGGGAAGGCAGAACCTTAAGCTCTTCAGATAAAGAAGTACTCCCTGAAAAAGCCTCTTCCGGCAGGTAGCGCACATATTTACGCACTAAACCCCAATCAATACTTATCGGGATTGAACCATGCTGGAATATTGCATCCCGGTTACGTTTCTGGGCATTGCCGCCGATCTTCTTTCCGTTAATAACAATATCGTATTTCTCCCGTGAAGCGCTGCATAAAGGGTGAGCAGAAAACCTGTCATTAAACCCCTCTGCCTCAATTGCAAAAGCAGGCTTTAAACCTAAAGATTTATAGAAAGATATAAGAAAAGCACATATATTACGATACGAAACAAAAACACTTTTATCCTCTCCTATATCTTCTTTGCTACAGGTAAGGCTATAGGTAATTTCATCATTATGGAATAATATCCCACCGCCGGTCATCCTCTTAGCTAAATGGATACCGTCTTTAACGCATTGCGATAAATTAATCTCTTGTCCGGGATTTTTTTGCGAAACTCCATAAGTAAAAGACGGAGATTGCCAGCTGTATATGCGCAAAACCGGGATACCATCCTTTAGATAACAAAAAAATATTTTTTCATCAAGCGCCATATTATATACGGCAGAGGCCGGAGCTGACCGTATAAGCCTGAAAGTTTTCATAATAGTCTATTTAAGGTTTCCAACGTAAATCGGGCTCCCGTGCAGCCTTTGTTTCATCGAGCCTTTTTATCGGCATGATTTCTGGCGCTAAATTAAGTGCCTGCGGATTTTTCTTGGAAAGTTTTGCTGCTTCAATCATAACCTCTATGAATTTATCCAGGGTCTCTTTACTCTCTGTCTCAGTAGGTTCAATCATCATTGCCTCTTTTATAATAAGAGGAAAATAAATAGTCGGAGGATGAAAACCTTTATCAATAAGGTATTTAGAAATATCTAAAGCATGCACGCCGTATTTTACCTGGCGAGAAGCAGATAAGACACACTCATGCATGCAGATTTTATCAAAGGCAACTTCAAAATAATCCTTTAACCGGCTTAAGCAATAATTGGCGCTTAAAACAGCGTTTTCGCTCACCTCAATCAACCCTTCTTTTCCCAACGCCAGAATATAGGCGTATGCTTTTAAAATTACCAGGAAATTTCCGTAGAAAGGCGCGACATAACCGATAGTCTTTTTGTTTTGATAATCAAGAAAATAAGTATTGTCATCCCTGCGCATAACCCGGGAAATAGGAAGAAAATCTACCAACTTACTAGATACGCCCACCGGGCCTGCTCCGGGGCCGCCTCCGCCGTGAGGAGTTCCAAAGGTCTTATGCAGATTAAGATGCACCACGTCAAAACCAATATCTCCGGGCCGGCATTTTCCCATTATCGCGTTTAGGTTTGCTCCGTCATAATACATTAGCGCCCCTGCACTGTGCGCTAAATCCGCAATCTCTTTTATTTTTGGGTTAAACAGGCCTAATGTATCCGGACAAGTAAGCATGACCGCAGCAGTATCTTTACTTAAAGCCTTCTTATAAGCTTGCACATCCAGGTATCCCTCTTTATCCGTCGGAATCACAATAACGTCATAACCGGCAATTGCCGCGCTCGCAGGGTTTGTCCCATGAGAAGAATCCGGAATAATAATATGCTTTTTTAAAGAACCGTTAGCCTTATGGTAAGCTGAAATAAGCATTACACCGGTAAGCTCTCCATGCGCTCCGGCTAAAGGCTGCATGGTAAATGCCGCCATCCCCGTAATCTCGCTAAGCAACTTATCCATATGATATAAGACCTCTAAAGAACCTTGCGCCAGTATCCCTCCTCCTGATAGCTGCGGGATTAAGGGATGCAACAAAGAGAAACCTTCTAGAGAAGCTGCCTTTTCCATAAACTTAGGGTTATATTTCATCGTGCAGGAACCAAGGGGATAAAAATTTGTATCTACGGAAAAATTTAAGCGCGACAGTCCGGAAAAATGGCGCACTACATCTAATTCCGAAACCTCCGGAAGGCGAGCCTCTTCTTTACGGCAGTATTTTTGAGGTAAGCTTTCAAATACATATACATCTGATTCAGGTAACCTAAACCCTAAGCGTCCGCTACGGCTCTTTTCAAATATTAACTGCATAGCTCTGCCTCCAAACTTTCAGCGAGCTTAACAATTTCTTCCTTAGTGCGCTTTTCAGTAACTGCAACCAGAAGATAATTATCCAAACCCTTATAAAACCTTCCCAGAGGAAATCCGCAGGCAAAGCCTTTATTAATCATAGAAGAAGCTACCGCGTCTGCATTTTTAGGTAACTCAACTGTAAATTCATTAAAAGTAGGCGAGCTCCTCTTTACCTTTACCCCGGGTATCTTGTCAAAAATAGACTTGGCAAACTCTGCTTTCTGATAATTAAGGTTAGCCAAATCCTTTAAGCCGTTTTTTCCTAAAAGACAGGTATAAATTAATGCCCTTAGCGCGCAAAGCGCTTCATTAGAACAGATATTAGAAGTAGCTCTTTCTCTTCGAATATGTTGTTCACGCGCCTGAAGAGTAAGCACAAACCCGCGCTTTCCGTCTTGATCTACAGTCGCACCTACAATCCTTCCCGGCATCTGGCGCATATGCTCTTTTTTTACGGCAATAAAGCCTAAATACGGGCCGCCGAATGATAGAGGAATACCTAAACTCTGGCCTTCTCCGGTAGCGACATCAAAACCTGTCTCCCCCGGGCTCTTTAAGATTCCTAATGAAACCGGATAAACCGAAGCTATTGCCAATGCGCCTTTTTTATGCGCCTCTTTGACAATATCCGAAAAATCATCTATTGCCCCGAAGAAATTGGGGTTCTGCACGATTACCGCCGCGGTTTTATCGTCAAGATACTTGTAAATATCTTCACGGCAGCTCTGCCCATGAACAACCGGAGTTTCAATAAATTCAATTGCAAGATTAGAGGTATAGGTATAAAGCATAGCGCGGTAAATCAGGCTTACCCCACTATCAACAATTATCTTTTTTCTTCCGGTTAGCCTTATTGCCATCATTGCCGCTTCATATAGGGCAGTCCCTCCGTCATATAAAGAAGCATTGGAGATATCTAAACCGGTTAACTCACAAATTACTGTTTGATATTCATAAATTGCCTGCAGCCAGCCTTGAGAACATTCAGGCTGATAAGGGGTATAGGCAGTATAAAATTCAGGGCGCGAAGCTAAAGCATCAACTGCCGCCGGTATATAGTGGTCATAAAAACCTCCGCCGATAAAATTTGTAAGGCTAACCGCATTTCTTTGTGAAAGTTCCATTAAATACTCCATTACCTCAAACTCAGACTTACCTTGCGGGATATTAAATGACTTCGGCCTTAAAGAGGCAGGGATATCCTTAAAAAGCTCATTTACACTTTTTACGCCTATTACTTTAAGCATCTCCTGCCTATCTTTTTCTGTGTGCGGGATGTAATTCATTTAGAGAGGTTTTCTGCGTATTCCTTATATTTTTTCGCATCCATAAGAGCATCTTTTTCTTTTAAATTATTTATTTTAATTACTGCAAACCATCCGGATTCATACGGAGACTTATTTACAAGTTCCGGATGATCAGCTAATTCTTCGTTAACTTTTACAACTTCTCCTGATAACGGAGAATACACATCAGAGGCTGCTTTTACTGACTCAACTGTGGCACAGAGACCAGACTGTTTTAGGCCTTGCCCTATTTTCGGAAGGTCAATAAAGGTAATGTTCCCTAATGAACCTTGAGCAAAATCAGTTATTCCGATAGTCGCAGTATCACCTTCAATTTTCGCCCATTCATGATCTTTGGTAAAGAAAAGATTATCCGGCACAAGCATTTTTTATCTCCTTATATTTTACGCTTCCCTTTTTATAAAAAGGCATTCTAACTATTTTTGCTTCTATTGTAACTAAATTTTCAATAAGCTTTATTTCTTCACCCACAGCTATTTCTTCAGTAATATACCCCATGCCTATGCCAACTCCCAGGCTCGGGGAAAAAGACCCGCTGGTTACAATCCCAATATCTCCCCCCTTATAATTTATACGGTAATTATGCCGCGGCGACCTGCGTGAGTTAGAAGCAAAACAAATCATCCTGCGTTTTAATCCGCACTCTTTTTGTTTTAAGAGTGCTTCTTTCCCAATGAAATCCTTATTCCAATCTATAAAAAAACCTAATCCTGCTTCAAGCACAGAAGTGGTATTGTCTATATCCTGTCCGTAAAGGCTATAACCCATCTCAAGGCGCAAAGTATCACGGGCACCCAATCCTATTGGCTTTACTATTTTATCACTAAGTATCTTATCCCATAAATCATTGATTCTATTATTAGGCATATATAATTCATAGCCTAATTCGCCGGTATAGCCTGTGCGGCTGATAATAATCTTTTCCCCAAACAATGCATAATAACCAAAAGCATAATAATCTAAATTGATATTAATACCGATTAAATCATTAATAACATTTTTAGATAGTGGCCCCTGCAGATCAAGCTTGCCTAATGAACCTGAAATATTCTTAAGGCGCGTTTCGCTATTTAAATGCTTACGCAAATACTCTTCATTGGTATCGGTGGTTGCGGCGTTAACTACCAGCATCCATTTATTATCGTTAATCCTATAAACAACCAGATCATCTATTATCCCGCCGCTTTCGTTAAGCATAAAGCCGTAGCGACAGGTTCCCTGCAGCATAGTTTTTAGATTAACGGTTATAAGATAATCAAGATTACTTTTATTAAGGTCAGCCTCAATCTCAAACTCTCCCATATGGCAGATATCAAAGAGCCCGGCATTAGTGCGTACCCAGTTATGCTCTTCGATAATCCCGCTATATTGAATAGGCATTAACCAGCCGCCAAAAGGAGCAAGCTTAGCACCTAACTTTTTATGCTTTTCTATAAGCAGAGTATTTTTCATAAAAACGGGGTCAGAATTATTTATTTTATAGGCAAGACTTATCTTTCAAATAACTACAGTAATCTTTTACTGCCTCTTCTAAAGGCATAAATTTATGCTGGCAACCTGACGCATATAATTTATCCATCTTAGCTTGCGTGAAATACTGATATTGCCCCTTTATCTCTTCAGGCATTTCTATATATTCAATTACCGGCTTTATTCCTAAAACAGAAAACATAGCATTTGCCACATCATTCCAGCTGCGCGCTATGCCTGTCCCTAAATTATATATACCTGACTTTTGCGGATTCTTGTAAAAATAATACATAACTTCAATTGCGTCCTTTACATAAATAAAATCTCTTTTCTGCTCTCCGTCTTTAAAATCGCTGCGGTAAGACTTAAATAAACGCATCGGCTTTCCGTTTTTTAAGTCGTTAAAACGCTTACAGATTATGCTCATCATCTCTTCTTTATGATATTCATTGGGCCCGAAGACATTAAAAAACTTTAAGCCTACTGACTTCTTAATAAGTCCGTTTTCAAGAAGCCATAAATCAAAAAGCTGCTTTGAATAGCCGTACATATTTAAAGGTTTTAAGGTAGGGATAATTTTTTCCGCGTCGTCATATCCGGCTGAACCATCGCCGTAAGTAGCTGCTGATGAGGCATAGATAAAATGGATATTGTGCTCAAACGCCCAGGTTGCAAGCTGTTTTGAATATTCGTAATTATTTTTTAGGTAATAATCCCTGTCATCCAATACGGTTGAGCTGCAGGCACCCATATGGACAATTTTCTCAATACCGGGAAACTTTCCCGACTTCAATAAGTCCGGAAACTCATCTTTCTGGATATAATCAACGAACTTTTTGCCCAGAAGGTTATTTTTTTTCTCGGGCGAGTCTAAATTATCTACGACAATAATATCAGAGGTGTCTTCCTGATTAAGTTTCCATAAGAAACAGCTTCCGATAAAGCCGGCACCGCCGGTTAGAATAATCATTTGATCTCCTCTTAAATCATTATACCAGAGACTTTACCGCTTGCAAGGCAACTAAGTAATTATTTAATAAAATCAAAGTAAATCCCGGCTAGAAGCGCCAAAGCTGATGAAGCAAAGATAACAAAATAATTTATCCTGTCCTTACTAGAACTTAAAGCGCAGATAATGGCACTTAAAACCTGTTTATCTTCTCTCTTTAGGTCTTTATCATTTAAGATTTTAGACATAAGGTCATTTTCTTTTATAATCTTATATCTGGCAGAATCAATATTATATTTATAAATAAAAAGATCAAAAACCCCGCCACCCCGATATACCAGGCAATCTGACCGTAAAGCGGGTTTAGGTGGATTAAAACAGTAACTACGCGTATGGCGATAGTAGCAATTAACCCTACAATAAAAAAGAAAACCGAAGCGCGGTTTTCTTTACACCTTTTATATTCCAGGCAATTAATGCATTTTGACTTATCCATGAAGCCTATATTTTAACACAAAATGCACGCCTTACAACCAAAAAAGCCAGCCGGTTATTTTTTACCTGCTATAGCTACAAAACCATATCTCCCAAATCCCTTTTTTGGTTTTTCTATTAATTTTATATCCTGGGGTAACATGGAGAGTGTTTGGTAAGTAATGAATTTCTTAAATCCGGCTTTTTTCAATAATTTTATGATTTCAGCCGCACTAAAGAATCTTGCATTCTTGTAAAAAACACTTTTCTTAGACTTATAGTATCTTCCAAGAAAACTATTCTTATCTACAATCCCGACTATTATCCTGCCCTCCTTTTTCAAAACCCTCCTTATTTCACTGATAACCAATTTAGGGTCCTTAACAAAACAAATGGTTATTATGATAGCGGCATAATCAAAAGAACCATTCGCATACGGGAGTTTCTCGCCAAAACCAAAACGTGCGTTTAGTCCCCTTTTTTTGCCAATTTTGATCATCTGGGTCGAAGGATCAACTCCGTCTTTAATCCCTAATAAAGAAGCAAATCTTCCTGTTCCAACACCTACCTCCAGGCCCTTCCCTTTCTTAGGAACAACTTTCTTTAATGCCTCTACTTCCGATAAATAGGCAAATCTATTATTCTCATACCAGGCATCATACTTTTTATGGTATTTATTAAATAAATTATTCACAGGCCCAAATCCCCGAACCAACCGTCATAAAATCTTTTTAAATGCTCGTATTCCTCTTTTGAGATAGTATTTTTCTTAACCTCTTTCTCTTTAAAAGAAAAACGGTAATTTGCGCAGTAACTTGAAATAATGTCTTTGGCATGGCTTACCTTCTTGAATAATTCTTCGTAATGCTTCTTATCTTTGCCTTTATGCTTATCAGGATGATATTTAACAGCAAGGACTCTAAAAGCATCCTTAATCTCCTCGATCGTTACCTCTTCATTCAACCCTAACAATTTCCTTGCCTCATCAATCTCTCTAAAACCAGCCATAGTATCCTCCCTGGTATAATCTTCACCCTAGATATTCTAAGGGAAGTTTGTATTTACGTGATAGAATATTATTTATGTTTAACAGCATTCTTTTTA
>JAFGUY010000103.1 GCA_016938245.1 Candidatus Omnitrophota bacterium
CAGAAAAATGTAGTAGTACGCCTCTCCTGAATTTACGTAACCCATTGATACTATTGATAATTCGCATTAGCAACTGACAAAGTTGCGGGAAAAATCTTGCTCAATCAATTCTTGAATATGTAATTGTAATTATAGTGGTAGTCTCTGTGTTTATTGCCATTTCTGCCTATTATAAAAGAAGCCTGCAGGGCCGCTACCGTCAGGCAGGTGATGCTATAGGCGGCGGAAGCCAATACAGCCCATAACAGATTAATCCTTTCAGATTGTAAATTGTATTGACAAACTGTCTAATATGGCTTATACTTAAGCTATGGTTAAAAGGGCTTTAGCTAAAAAACTAAAAGGCTTGGCTTTAAAATTTCCGGTTGTCTCTATTGTAGGGCCACGGCAATCAGGCAAGACTACCTTGGTAAAAAGCGTTTTTCCTGATAAGGAATATGTGAATCTTGAGAATCTGGATACGCGCGAATTCGCTTTAAATGACCCCCGGGGTTTTCTTGCGACATACAACAAAGGCGCTATTATTGATGAGGCGCAGAGAGCGCCTGCTTTGTTTTCGTATATTCAAGCTGCAGTTGACCGCAGCAATAAAGCAGGCAGGTTTATCCTCACCGGCTCACAAAATATCCTCTTGCAGGAAAACATCTCCCAGACTTTAGCCGGGCGCGTAGCGATATTAAAACTACTTCCGTTTAGCCTGGAGGAGCTAAAAAATACCAGGTATGAACCTGATAGCGCGGAGGAATATATTTTTACAGGCGCATACCCGAGAATATATGATAAAAAAATTGATCCTCATGACTGGTATCCTAATTATATCCAAACTTATATAGAAAGAGATGTAAGGTTAATTAAGAATATACCGGATTTAAATACCTTTCAAAAATTCATAAAGCTCTGCGCCGGAAGGATAGGGCAAGTTTTGAATCTTTTGTCTTTGGGAAATGACTGCGGGATAGCACATAATACCGCAAAGTCCTGGATTTCAGTATTAGAGTCGACATATATCGTTTTTCTTCTTAGGCCGTACCATAAGAATTTTAATAAGCGCCTCATAAAGATGCCCAAGTTATATTTTTACGATACAGGCCTTGCCTGTTCACTTTTAGGCATTGAGAACAAAAAGCAGCTTTCTACGCATTATTCAGGGGGCAGCCTCTTTGAATCATTTGCCCTGTCAGAAATAATCAAGCATAGGTTTAACAGAGGGCTTGAGCCGCGCTGTTACTATTTAAGAGACAGGACCGGCAATGAAGTGGACTGTATTATGGAGAAGGATAAGTCATTACTTAGCATTGAAGTAAAATTCTCCAAGACAATTGCGGATGATTTTTTTAATGGTTTAAAATACTGGAGTAAAGTAGCCGGTAAAACTAATAGCCGGCCTTACCTGATTTACAACGGTAAAGAGCATCAGAAAAGGTCTTTTGGCGAGGTTATCAGTTGGAAGAATATAAGTTCGCTTATAAAATAATATTAAGCAAAGTTATTGCCCTTGCAAGTAAAAACCTTTCTTGTTATACTATTTTATTATGATACTTATCATTATCCTGTTTGTTTTAGGCGCAGTAGTCCTGATTACCTATAGCATCTTTCCGTATTTTCTTGATAAGATGAAGGTCTGGCAAGAAAAACAAGAGCGGGTAGTGGCTAAAGAGATGGATAATATGTTTTATGATAAAAACCCCAAGAACCTTACCTGCCTTTATTTCATACTCCCTTTTGTTTTAGGTATCGCAGGTTATTTTATATTCCATAATTTCATATTCTCAATTATAGGAATTGTTGCCGGCGTAGCCATCCCTAATTTTATATTGAAAATTTGTTTTGCGAAGCGTAAGGCTAAATTTGCCGATCAGTTTTTAGATGCAATTAACCTGCTCTCCAGTTCCTTAAAAGGCGGATTAAGCCTTTTGCAGGCGTTTGAAGTTGTAGTTGAAGAGATGCCTGTGCCGATAAGCCAGGAATTTGGATTAGTAGTCAGGGAGAACAGGATGGGGGTGAGTTTTGAGGAGAGCTTAGAACATCTTAAAAAGAGGATGGATATAGAGGAGTTGGGGCTGATGGTCAATTCCATATTAGTAGCCAGAGAGACCGGAGGGGCTTTAACTAAAGTCTTCAGCCGCTTGAGCGTAACTATCCGCGATAACCGTAAACTCAAAGAAAATATTAAAACACTCACCTTGCAAGGCAGGCTACAGGGGTTGATTATGTCGTTTTTGCCCATAGTATTTGTGTTGTGGGTTGTCTCCGTTGACAGAAATCATTTTGATATTATGCTGCAAAATGATCTTGGGAGGATGCTTTTAATAATTGCGGTGATTTTACAGATTGTGGGGATGTTTCTTATCCGTAAATTCAGCACAATCAAGCTGTAGCCATGGAGATATTAATTTTTCTGCTTATAATAGGGGCATTCTTGCTTATTGCGCTGGGGTTGGTTATGGCGCAGGGCCAGACCATAGGCATGAAGCATGCGGCCGGAGGATTATCTAAGGAAAGCAGGCTTGAAATGCAGGTGAGTTCTTTGGCGCGCATCTTTCCTTTTACGCGGGCTTTTCTGGAGAAGACCGGCTTGGACATTAAGCTAAAGTCAAAGATCGACGCTGCTCATGTGGGGATAAGCGCGCAGGCATTTTTTAATATCAAGCTTTTGATTATGGCATCGGGGTGCGTTATAGCAATAGCCCTGACGCAAAAATTCGACCCGCTGGTGATATTGGCAGTTTTGGTTGCGGGATATTTTATTCCCGATATATACTTAAAAGGCAAAATTACCAAGCGCAAAAAGGAAATTGTCCGGGTTTTGCCCGAGACAGTCGATCTTTTGGGGCTTTGTATAGAAGCGGGCTTGGATTTTACTAATGCGGTAAAATGGGTTATAGAGAAGACTCCGGCAAATCCGATGATGGAGGAGTTGGCTTTTATATTAGAAGAGATAAAATGGGGCAAGTCAAGGATACAGGCGCTAAAAGATATGTCCCGCAGGCTTGATATCCCGGGAATAAGTTCTTTTGTGCAGACGATTATTCAGGCGGAGAGGATGGGAACGCCCGTAGCTGATGCGTTTACTATTTTGTCTGAAGATGCCCGTGCGCAGAGGTTTCATCGCGGGGAGAGAATTGCCCTTCAGGCGCCGATTAAGATACTCCTGCCGCTTATATTTTTTATTATGCCGGTTATCGGGATAGTAATCGGCGGGCCGATTCTGCTGCAGTTTATGACCGGCGGCATCACCGCCGCCATCAAATAGGGGACGGTTCTCCCGCTCGCAACCCGCTGTAATCCAATAAGTTACAACAACATCAAAATATTTTAGTTAGATTAGCCTCCTTGTTACGTCTATTATAATAGAGGAGGTTTTATTATGCCTAGAGGATCTAGATTAATTCCGGAGTGCGGAGCATTGCATGTTATGTGCAGGGGGAATAATAAGAGGAAGGTTTTCTTAAAAGAGAGAGACTACGAATACTACTACCATTGCCTGGTTAGGTTAAAGGAGGAAGCAGGTGTGAAAGTTTATCATTATTGTCTGATGCCTAATCACCCGCATATCTTAGTGGGAGTCGGAGAGCGCAGCAGCCTTTCTCGTTTTATGCAAAGGGTAAACGGGAAGTATGTATATTATTATAAAAAGCGGCATTAGTATATAGGCCACCTTTGGCAGGACAGGTTCAAGAGCAAGATAATAGGTAATGAATGCTATCTGGCTCAATGCGGAAAATATATAGAGCTCAACCCGGTAAGGGCTAAATTGGTAGATTTGCCAGAAGAGTATAGGTTTTCCAGCTATAGGCACTATGCTTTTGGAGAAACAGATAAGCTTGTTGATGATAATCCGTTGTTCTTGGCGTTGGATGAAGATCCGGGTAAGAGGTCAAAGATTTACAGATAGATAATCCGGGTTCCATTTCATCAATTTTACGTTTAAGCCCCGCGTTAGTTAATAACATTCGTTTTAGTTGTATGAATACTCGCATAATCTGAATATTCACCTGAACGGCCCTCTTGCTACGGAGTATTCCTGAAAGCATGGCAACTCCCTGTTCGGTAAAAGCATACGGAAGCTTACGCGCGCCTCCCCAACTTGATGTGCCAATTTGGCACATCAAGTTTTGAATCTCTTCTTTTGTTAATTGGAACATAAAATCTTCCGGGAACCTTTCTATATTGCGTCTTACTTGGCGGGTAAGCTGCCTTGTGTCAACTTCGTAGAGACTAGCAAGATCCCTATCTATTGACTTTCGCATAAGTAATGGAACGAATCTATCTTGTCCATGGTAAATCGGACGCATAGATACAAGACCAAAGAAGTTTCTG
>JAFGUY010000104.1 GCA_016938245.1 Candidatus Omnitrophota bacterium
CAGCCCCTTAAAGATAAATAATTTATTTATGGGCTTGTTGGATACAGGTTCTAACCTTATCCAGTAAGGACCACCAAATATTAGTAATAAGGGGACGTTTATATGTGTTCTCTTATTATTGTTTCTCCTATAGGCTGTAATTCAAATTGTAAGGACGTATCACAGTATTGTATTGCGCATACTCCTTTGTAATCTTCTTTTAGTGTTTTTTTACCTCTAGTACACAAATCAGGTTTGGTTCTATAAAAACTAGATACAGGTATACCGGTTATCTTAGACCAAAAGCTTTGTAATTTGTTGATATCCTGGTCCCATCTCGGCATAATCCTACAATGCAGTTTTTCTTCACAAATACAAAAATATTTTCTTAGCAGAAAAAGAAAAAATTTAATCATTTCTGGGTCTGAATTGCCAAATGTCATAACTTGGGAAGAGGGGTATTTTGATCCTTCGCATAAATATAATATCCCGCAGATAATCCTGCCAAATTCCTCTTTTTCCATAGCTATATTTTTGTAGTGTTTAGCTTTTTCTTGAATACTTCTCTTCCATTGGTTTAGCTTTATTAGGTTGGCTTTTAGAGCTAACTTCCGTCCGATAACTCCGGATTCTATTATCTTTTGTTTAATTCATTCTTTTTGTTTCTTTGTAAGCTCGATTTCTTTTGTCCACCCGGATAAGGTATTTCTCGGTAACTTGAGTTCTTGAGCAATTTCGCCTAAAGACCAGCCGTTATGCCTTAAATCACGTGCTTTTTGCTTGGTTTTATCCGAATATATATTTGCCATTTTTACCCTCCTACTATAATAGACGTAAGCCCTTATTTTTCTAACACATATTTTTAATAGATTTTTGAATATATTTATAGTATAATTTAGAACATAAGGAATGAATATACTTATACATATATACTAATATAATTATACAATAAATCAATTAAAATGTTAGCTCAGAATATAAGAAAACTTAGGTTAAAGAAGGGTCTAACGCAGGAAAAGCTCAGCCGTTTAGCCGATATCGCAAACGCCACTCTTGTAAAGATTGAGTCTGGAGTAGCAAAAGAGCCGACAATAACAACGGTGGCTAAAATTGCCTCTACGTTGAATGTATCCATTGATGAGCTAGTGGGAAGGGTCAAGAATAAAGGTTAGGTTGAATTCCTTATGACTTTAGGCGTGCATGTTTCCGGGGGAGGCAAAATTTACGAATCGCTTAACCGCGCGCATGAGTTAGGCTGTCAAACTATGCAGATCTTTGCCCGTAATCCCCAACAGTGGCAGGGAAAGCCCATAGATAAGAAAGACGCCGAGGAATTTAAGGCCCGGCGCAAGAAATTTAAAATTGATCCGGTTTTTATCCATATATCTTATTTAATTAACCTTGCTTCTCCTAATCTTAGGCTTTATAAAGGCTCAATCAGCGCTTATATTGAAGATATCCGCGAGGCAGGAAGATTAGGGGCTGATTATATAGTTACGCATATGGGCAGCCATAAAGAGACCTCCGAGGAAGAGGGGATTAAGAGGTTAATCGATGCACTTAATAAGATATTGGATGAAACTAAAGGTTCTAAGGTAGGCATACTCCTTGAGAATACATCAGGGAGCGGCTCATGGCTGGGATACAAATTTGAGCATCAGAAGGAAATAATTTCCGGGTTAAAGAATAAATCGCGCGTAGGTTTATGCCTTGATACTGCGCATGCTTATTTAGCCGGCTATGACTTAAGTACTAAAGAAGGGTTATCTTTAATGCTTGGCGAGATTGAGCGGTTGGCCGGCATAAAATTAATTAAGCTGATTCATTTAAACGATGCTTACGGAATATTAGCCTCACATTACGACCGGCACGATCATATAGGAAAGGGAAGTATCGGTTTAGAGGGGATGCAAAGGATTATTAACCATCCGAAATTAAAGAATATACCGATGATCTTAGAGACCCCTAAAGATAGCCCCGAAAGCGACGATATGAACTTAAAGTTAGTAAGAAAATTAGCCAAGGCAGGATAGTTATGTTCTACGATTTTAAGAAGATTGAGGAGAAATGGCAGAGGTATTGGGAGAAAAGTTCACTTTTCAAGGCCAACCTTCACCCCGGCCATAAAAAATATTACCTTTTAGAGATGTTCCCGTATCCGTCGGGAAAAATCCATATGGGGCATGTGCGTAACTATACCATAGGAGACGTGGCTGCGCGCTTTAAGATCTTAGAAGGTTTTGATGTTATGCACCCGATGGGTTTTGATGCTTTTGGCCAGCCTGCGGAAAACGCGGCGATTAAAAATAAAACTAAGCCGGGTACCTGGACGCATAAATGTATTAAGGAAATGAAATCCGAGCTAAAAAAGATGGGGTTTTCATATGACTGGGATAGAGAAGTATCTACCTGCGAGGCCAGTTATTATAAATGGAACCAGTGGATATTCTTGAAGATGTTTGAGCGGGGGTTAGCTTACCGGAAGGTTTCCGCAGTAAACTGGTGCCCTGAGTGCGCAACCACTTTAGCTAATGAAGAGGTTATTGACGGGGGTTGCTGGAGATGCCATAAGAAAGTTGAGCCGAAAGACTTAGAGCAGTGGTATTTAAAAATCACCGAATATAAAGACCGGCTTTTGGAAGATTTAGCGCTGCTTAAGCACTGGCCGCAGCGGGTCCTAAGTATGCAGGAAAACTGGATCGGAAAAAGCGAGGGGATCGAGATTCGCTTTAAACTTAAGGGTTCCGGCGCAGTTATACCGGTTTTTACAACACGTCCGGATACAATTTTCGGGGCAACTTATATTGTCTTAGCCTGCGAACATCCGATAGCTAAGGAGCTTATCGGCGGCAAACCACAGGAAAAAGAAGCGTTGGAGTTCATTGATAAAGTTTCTAAAAAAAGCAATGTTGTCCGCTCATCTTCGGACGTAAAAAAAGAAGGAATCTTTACCGGAAGTTACGCCGTAAATCCGGTTAATAATGAAACAATACCTGTTTGGATTGCGGATTATGTCTTGATGGAATACGGCACCGGGGCAATAATGGCAGTGCCAACCCATGACCAGCGCGATTTTCTTTTTGCCAAAGAACATAATTTACCTATGCGTATAGTTATTAATCCTTTAGCTTGCAGTTTAGAGCTGAAAGCTATGAATGAGGCTTATGAAGGCGAAGGGGTTCAGGTAAATTCCGGAAAGTTTGATGGTATGCCAAGCCCGGAAGCCAAAAAACAGATTGCTGCATGGATGGAGAAAGAGGGTATGGGATGCATTAAGACTAACTGGCGGCTGCGTGACTGGTTGATTTCGCGTCAGCGTTATTGGGGTACGCCTATACCGGTTGTATATTGCAATAAGTGCGGAGTTGTTCCGGTTCCTTTTAAAGATTTACCCGTTGAATTACCAAAAGATGCTCCTTTTACCGGAGAGGGAGGAAGCCCCTTAACTAAGGTAAAAAAATTCATAGAAGCCAAATGCCCGAAGTGCGGCGGAAAGTCCAGGCGCGAAACTGATACCATGGCGACATTTTTTGATTCTTCATGGTATTTCTTAAGGTTCTGCTCCCCTAAATTTAAAGAAGCCCCCTTTGATAAAAATGAAGTATCCTACTGGATGCCTGTTGACCAGTATATAGGCGGAATTGAACATGCAATCCTGCATCTCCTTTACTCGCGTTTCTTTACTAAATTCTTTAAAGACTTAAAATTAGTTGATTTCTCCGAGCCTTTTCAGTGCCTCTTAACTCAGGGTATGGTCTTAAAAGACAAAGAAGTAATGTCTAAATCTAAAGGTAATATCGTTGATCCCGATTCTATAATCAAAAAATACGGGGCGGATACATTAAGGCTTTTTATCCTTTTTGCCGCGCCGCCGGAAACAGAATTGGAGTGGGACGATCGCGGGTTAGAAGGCGCGCATAAATTTTTAAACCGTGTCTGGCGCATTCAGGAAAACTTAAAGGAAAAAGCAGATACCGCGCTAGTTCGTTTTATGCACAAGACCATAAAAAAAGTAAGCGAAGATTTCAGTGCGTTTAAGTTTAATACTGCAATCGCCAGCCTCATGGAACTTACTAATGCCATTTACCAGTCAGGCACCGACAAAGAAGTATTTTTAAAGCTTATAATTATGCTTAGCCCTATTGCCCCGCATTTCTGCGAGGAGTTATGGCATACCCTGGGAAATAAAGAGAGCATTTTTAAATCTCCTTGGCCTGTATATGACCATAAGATGTTAATCGAAGAGACGGTTACGGTTGTTATTCAGGTTAATGGAAAGGTACGCTTTAAGATTGAAGTACCTTTTGGTATAAATCAAGAAAACGTTAAGGAATTAGTTTTAGCTGATGAGAGATTAAAGCCGTGGATTCAGGGAAAGCCCGCCAAAAACATAGTCGTCATTCCTAATAAGCTCGTTAATATCGTAGTATAATCAAGCCTTAAAATTTCTTTAAAAAAAGCGTTAGATTTTGCCCTTGCTTTCGTCTATTAGTATGAAAGAGGGAAAGGTGTTTAACTTAACTAATGACGAACGCAAAGCTGCCTTGTTTCTGGCTTTTGTTTTCTTAATAGGATTGGGGGTAATTTTCTTATCCAAGCAGCTTGCACCTGGAAAGCCCCCGGCTTACTTTAACGAAAACTTAGGGAAAATAAATTTAAATACTGCGGACAAAAAACTCTTAATGAGCGTATCCGGAATCGGAGAAAAACTCTCACAAAGGATTATTGATTTCAGGGAATCAAACATCGGCTTTGAAAACGTAGAAGAGCTTAAAAACGTAAAAGGGATTACCGAAGCAAAATTTGATAAGATTAAAGGCTATCTGACCGTGCGCTAGATGAAAAATATCTTAAGTTTTCTTACGGTTTGTTTTGCTCTGGGCATAATATACGTTTATTACTTTAGGATATCTTTCTGGCCCTGCTATATTCTGGCTGTAGCCTTAATATCTGCTTGCCTACTTCTAATAAATAAAAAACTAATATTTGATATTTTGTTCCTTATACTAGCTTTTCTTTTGGGAGCGCTTTGCCTTAAAAATGCATATACAGCCAATAAGTCCGGTATATCCGGTTATGCCTATTATAAAAATGATACTATTTATACGATTAAGGGTTTTATTAATAGCAGGCCGGTTTTTTATGATGGGAGCAATTCTTTTATTTTTAGGGCCGAAGAATTAGGGTTTGACGGCAATAGATATAAAACCTGCGGGGATATCCTTGTATATTCTAATGTTCAAGATAAATTGTTTTACGGCGAGGAATTGGTCTTGCTCGGTAAGCTTAAGAAGCCGCACCGTTTATTTAAGGGCAGGGTTCCAGTAATAATGCGCATAAGAAATAGCTCTGCTTTGGTGCGTATAAATAAAAACAAAGGAAATTTAATCAGGAAACTGGCCTTTTCTCTGAAAGACCGCATGGAAATGGTATTCAAAGAATGCCTTTCATCTCTTTCCGCTATCATTAATAATGCGATGATTCTCGGAGAGAAAAAACGTATTCCGGCGGTGGTTTATGATTCTATGGTTAAGTCAGGGACAGTGCATATAATGGTAGTCAGTGGTTTTCATGTCGGAGTAGTTGCTTTTATATCAGGGGTTTCTTTGAAGATATTGCGTATTCCGCGTAAGATAAGGTATGGCGGGATTATTCTTTGTTTAATTATTTACTGCCTGGTTACAGGCGTCTCAACCCCGGTACTTAGGGCAACAGTTATGGGAATTTTTATTGCTACGGGTTATTTTATGCAAAGAGATTCGGATATCACTAACTCTTTTTTCTTGGCTGCGCTTTTTATACTTATTATTAACCCTAAGGATCTTTTCTCAATAAGCTTTCAGCTTTCTTTTGCTAGCGTTGTTTCCATAATATATCTATACCCTTTTCTTAAGGCATTATTCAGGATAGAGAGGATAAAAATAAAATTTTTCAAGGGTATAATTGAGGGTGGCCTTGTCTCTTTTTCTGCTTGGTTAGGTACCGCAGGCTTTATAGCCTATTATTTTAAGATTTTCTCTCCGGTGTCCGTTTTAGCCAATATATTTATTATACCGGTGGCTTCTTTAATAATCCTCTCGGGATTGAGTTTGGTTATTATAAGTTTTATTTTGCCTCCCCTAACAGCGGCCTTCGCAGCCTTTAATGAAATGTCCGTATTCATGCTATTAAAATTTAACAGTTTCTTTATCAACCTTCCGTTTGCCTATATTTACTTATAGTAATGCCGAGGTTTCTTGTTTGACAAAAGCATTGCAGTGTGTTAAAGTTATAATATTATGCGGCGGATAATCTTAAGTTTAGCCATTATTTTCTTCCTTTCGGCTGTCCCTGTTTATCCTTTCTGGATTTGGACGCCTAAAACCGGTAAATGGGTCAATCCTAAGGCTATTGCTAAGGAGACCCCTAAGGCGCAATTTGATTATGCCTTAAGTTTCTATAATGATAAAAAGATGGATGATGCCTTGCGCGAATTTAGGAAATTGCTTAAGGCATACCCTAAGTCTTTTGAAGCATCCGAATCACAGTATTATTTAGGGTTAATTGAGGAGGCGCGAGGCAACCTTTATGAAGCATATCAGGCCTACCAGAGGTTAATTGATAAATACCCTTTTTCAGAGAGAATTAAAGAAGTTATTGAGAAGCAGTATAATATTGCCGATAAATTCATGGGTGGTTATAAGCGTAAGGCCTTTGGCGTAACCTTGCCGGTTGAAAACCCGGCAGTTGAAATATACACGAAGGTAGTAGAGAATTCTACGTATGGCCCGTTTGCGCCAAAAGCGCAGTATAAACTCGGCCTGGTTTTAAAAGGATTGCAGCGTTATTATGAGGCAGAGGAGGCTTTTAATAAAGTAATATCCAATTATCCCGGTAGCGAATGGGTTGAGCCGGCAAAATTTCAAATTGCCTCCTGCCGCGCGGCAATGTCGCGCAGCCCTGATTATGACCAGGGGGCAGCCGGCGAGGCAAAACAAAAATTTGAGGATTTTGTAAGAGATCATCCGGATGCGGTTCTTTCTCAAGAGGCAGAGGATAATATCGCCAGATTAAACGAGAAAGAGGCGCAGGCAAGCTTTAATACCGCGAGATTCTACGAAAAACAAAAAGCTTACCGGGCTGCTAATATCTACTATGGTTATGTTGTAAATAATTATCCTAAGAGTATATGGGCAGCAAAGTCTTTGGAAAAGTTGCAAATGCTGGAGAAGAAA
>JAFGUY010000024.1 GCA_016938245.1 Candidatus Omnitrophota bacterium
CAATTTTACTCATAGACTTTTTGTCTCTTGAGAAAGAAGAAATTTTGTTATTTTTCATCTTGACATATTACCGCACGACTTTATTAATAATCTTTTTCGTTCGGATGGTCACATACCTCTTTATCTAATCCATAACCTTTTCCGGCTCCGGGTTTACAAAGGCTTTCTCCACCCTGAAGAGTACCTTTCTTAATCTGTTCAATAACATCATCAATCTTACCGCTTATTCCTACAATTACCTGAATTCCAAATTCCTCAAAAAACGATGTAGCCCGCATCCCCATTCCTCCGGCAATAATACAATTCGCGCCTTTCTGGTGTAAAAACTGCGGGATAGCTCCGGGCTGATGCCCGGGATTGGCAACTTCCCCCTTTTTAGTTACCTTACCATTTCCAATATCAACAAGGGTGAAAGAAGGACACCTGCCAAAATGGGCAGAAACAAATTCTCCATCTGTAGATATAGCTATCCGCATAACTTCTCCTTTTTACTTATGTAAGGATTGGTGAGGGAATAAATATTATTCCCTCACCTAACAGCAATTATTCGCCTTTATCCGATTGAACTTTTTCTAAACTCTCAATACGCCTTTGGATATCTTCAAGCTGTTTCTTTAAAAAATCAGCCTCGTTCTTTAAAATATCCTTCTCCTCTTTCGGCGTTACTTCAGGCGCATAAGGATAAGCGCCGCCAAAAGCAGGCATACCCATTGGAGTTCTTTGCCAACCGGCTAAACCAGTAGCGTAATACCAATTACGCCTACCCCTGCCTGCACCGCGGCCAAAATATCCGGCTCCTCTGCCGAAACCCCTTCCGGATACCGGATTCGCATATCCGGGTGTAGAATAACCGGCACAATAACCAGCTGCTCTTCCTGTCATCGGGCCCAATCCCATAGGGCCTGTTCCATCTCCTCTAGGCATATCAGCCACCCCCTTTCCTATATTGGTTTTGTTTCCGTCATTTATCTTTACCACACAAAAACCTTGGCCCCTCCCAGTAAGTGAACCCTTACCTGAAGGGCCTGTTCCATCAAATTTTGGCATTTTCTCCACCCTTTAATCTTAAGATACTATTGATAATCATTTTCATTAATACTCAAAAAAATATACCCTATTTTCCAACACAGTTGCTACACAAACCATAAAACTGTATTAAATGGTTTGTAATCTTAAAGTTGTATTTCTTAGAGAGGCCTTTTTCTGTCCGATTAAGCAATTCTATCTCCTCATCAATAAAATCAGTATAATCTATTACGCGATTGCAATTAGTACAGATTAAATGGTGGTGATGATGCGCTCCTTTAGGCCCTTCTGCCAACTCGTAGCGCGCCCTTTTATCTCCGAAGTCAGACTTAAATACGAGGCCTAAATTCACTAAAACATCCAGTGTCCTGTATACAGTAGTTAAGCCGACATTGGGATATTTGGAATGGACTTTCGTATAGATATCTTCTGCGCTCAAGTGCTTATCCGATTTAGAGAGCACATCCAGAATAGCTTCCCTGCCTAAGGTTATTCTATAACCGCAACCTCTGAACTTACCCTGCCACCAACTATGCTGTCCCCATCCGCCTCTAAACATTCTTTCTCCTAATGAAAATCATTTCCAATAACAAGTATATATCATTGCTGACGGATGTCAAGGTTTTTTCTTTATTTCTTTACTGAAGCGGCTAGTTCCGAATAAACCGGATAAGGTGGGATAAAATCAAGGCCGGTCTTAAGCCGTTCTATGCTATATACACGATCCTTGCATAAGAATTTAATACGTTTTCCGATAAACGGGATTAGAGTAAAAAACTTAGTTGCAGAGTACGAGAGATGTAAAGGTTTGGAAACCCCGAGGCTTTTGGCAAAGATATTGAATATTTCTCCAACAGTAAGGACTTCATTATCCGCTATATGAAAAGTTCCTCCCAACGCACGGACATCTTCCATGCAGTGCACAAGACAAGCAGCAACATTGCGCACCGAAACCAGATGCAATTTTGGCTTCCCCTGGTTTGGAAGAATAAGCAGCCTTAATTTTATAAGCCGCGCTAAAAGAGGCAGCATATGCGGTTCTCCTTCCCCGTAGACCATACACGGCCGCACAATTACCATAGGAAGCCCCCTATCCCGGAATCCTACAGCCACCTTCTCTGCTTCCAACTTTGAGATTCCATATTTATTAGTCGCCTTATACGGCATATCTTCCCTAAGCGGAGCCTCTGGATTCCCTGAATTGACAGCTATAGAGCTTAAATAAATAAATTTCTTAATCTTATGTTCAAAAGCCCAATTGCATACATTCTCTGTCCCGCGAATATTAACATCTTCCAACCTTTTTTCGTTGCTATCACTGATAAAACCCGCGCAATGGAACAAAACATCATACTTGCCTTTGATAATACTAAGAGAATTCTGATCCGATATATCTCCTAAAAGAGTATTTATGTCATTTTCTTTTAAGAAACCGGCATTAGATGTACGCCGTACCATAGCCGTTATATCCGTATATCCTTTGGCGCAAAGTTCCTTAACGAGGGACCTACCGATAAACCCCGTTGCGCCGGTAATAAGGATCCGCGTATTTTTATCCATAGAACAAATTAAATAAGCTTCCTTTTCTTAGCTAAAAAATAGATATTGCAAAAGGGGCAGATTTTGTTCCAAATAAATACAATTCTTGCAAATTTTGATTCGGGGAATTTACGGGATAAAATACATAAAGGGCAGTATTGATGTATAAATGAAAGAGGTATTAAGAACTTTTCAAAAAGTCTGCTCATTATATTTTCGTTTTCTTAGGTATTCTTCGGCTTTTAAAATGCCTGTCTATCCATCCATTTATTACGCTTTGACGCGTATCAAAATATTTAACATATGGCTTAATATCTAACAGTGGCGTTCTGTCAAGAATATCAACTTCTGAAAAAGTAATGACATTGTTTTTTACCTTTTCAAGCCTCACTATTGAAAAACCGATATGGTTGGGCCAGTGGGGGCTTCGTATTGCAAATATCCCGTGGCTTTTATCCTCAAGAAACGGCTTTGCTATCAATTGCTCTTCTTTTGAACGATTAAAATAATAGATTAAAACAAGATGGGAGAAACCCTGTATATCTTTCAGGCCTTTCTTATATTGTGGAAATAATCGAATTACTCCTTTAATACCTTTCTCAAACTTGCCTTGAATAGGCATACCTTTAGGCTCTTTATAAGGTGTGTTAATTATTCCTATAGGTTGAACTCTAATCTCTTTAGGCATATTGCTAAAAAGTTACTACTTTCTCACTCTCTTTTACAATCTCATACATATCCTTCATCGTTGAAATCGGGCACATTTCTGATCCTTCCTGCTCCCTAGACTTGATACAACTGCCGCAGGCATAGATCTTCCCTCCTGCGTCTTTAAACCTTTCAGCCTGCTCAATTGTATTAAAATTATCAATACTTACTTTCTGATATTCAACATCCTTACCCATAAAGAATACCTTCACTTCATCTTTCTGCTGGAGAGCAAAATTCGCATAACGCAGAGCATTCCAGCAGGTCTCCGCATCATTATTTTAAATTATTACTCCTATCTTCATCCCTTTTGCCTCCATCAATTATATCGCTAAAAAAATTTCATTTTATTATCATATATCCGGCTATTAGCAAAAGACAAACTCCAAAAATCTTCCGTAATATAATCTCCGGCAAACCTATCGCAAACTTAGCTCCCAAATATCCGCCCAGTACGAAACCCAGGCATATTAACCCCGCCACAGGCAAATTAACATGGCCCTGTTTATAATATACCCAAGCAGCAAGCAGGCCTATGGGAGGGATCATCATTGCCAGAGTAGTTCCTTGTGCCGTATGCTGAGAGAAGCCAAAAAGATAAATTAAACACGGTACAACTATAATCCCTCCCCCTATCCCGATTAATCCGCTTGCCATACCCGCGGAAATACCAATTAAGATATATAGCAAATTAACCATTGATTTTCTCCATCGGCTTACCGCAACAAACTAATTCTCCTCCGCCAACCTCTTTTGCCTCTACCACATTACCGCATACACTGCATTTATAAACCTCTCCTACACTCTTTACATTCGCCATACATCCTCCTTTAGTTCCTTTAGGGGACGGTTCTTTCGCTTCTTACCCCTTTATTTACATTGAGTTACAACACCTTCATATTCAGTTTATTAGAATAACTATAATCCATTAAATCTTAAAGATTATATTTTAGCCTTATCACAACTTATTGTAACATATAGCATTAGAAAATAAAGAACCGTCCCCTATTTGAAGGGGGCGATAACTCTATCTAGTATTCCGGAAAGATATGCCATCAGGATACCATAATTAGTAATCGCTACGCCCGCTTCCCTGGCTTTCTCAATCCTGTGCATAATCTCTCTTCTATTAACCATACACCCGCCGCAGGAGATGACAAGCTTAAAACGCTTTAAATCTTCGAGGAAATCCCCTCCGGCAGAAACTTCATAATGCAGATCCTTCTTAGTATAATTCAATAACCACGTAGGAATCTTTGTGCGGCCGATATCTTCAGGCTGGACATGATGGGTACATGCTTCGGCAATTAAGATTTCATCCCCATCTTCCAGCTTCTCAACTGCAAAAACACCATTAACAAAAGTATCCAAGTCGCCTTTATGCCGCGCAAAAACTGTAGAAAAAGATGTGAGCGGGTAATCTTGCGGCAAGATTTCCCGCACTGTTTCGAAGACCTGCGAATCAGTTATTACCAGTTTTGCAGGCTGCTTCAAAGAAGCAATACTCTTCTCTAATTCTGTTTCCTTAGTGACAATGGCTACCGCATTTCTATCTAAGATATCCCGCATTACCTGAACCTGCGGCAATATCAGCCTGCCTTGCGGCATAGCGCTATCAATAGGGCAGACTAAGATCACTACATCCTGCTCATCAATAATATCTGCTACCAAAGGAACCGGCGACCAATAAGACGGAGCTAAATCCATAATCTTTCGCTTTAACTCATCTATACCTTTATCAAATTTGGCGCTAACCTCAATAAACGGAATTTTGTTCTTTAATAAATAGCCCCGAGAAGTATCTCCTTTAAGCTCACACTTATTTAAGACAAAAATAAAAAGGAGCTTCTCAGCACTAAAAGTCGCTATAAGCTCGTCCTCAAAACTGTCAATTATTGTATCGGGCTCAACGACAATAATCCCCACATCTGTCTTACGTAAAACCTTCTGCGTGCGCTTAACTCTCTCCTCGCCCAGTACCCCCTGATCATCAATTCCAGCAGTATCAATTAACATGCACGGCCCAATCGGAAGAATCTCCATTGCCTTATAAACAGGGTCAGTAGTAGTCCCCGATACATCCGAAACAATCGCGGTATCCTGGCCTGTAATTGCGTTAATCAGGCTGGATTTTCCGGTATTGCGTTTACCAAAAATCCCTATATGCAACCTATTGCTTGCCGGTGTCTTATACATATCTCCCTACTTTTAAAGAATCTCCTATTCCATAATCAATAAACCTACCTAAACTTTTTGCCATATCATCCATACAGAAATTGCAGGCGCCTACCGGCTCATCAACGCATCTTTTACCCGGGTATATTTCATAAAGTTTACGGTAAGGCTGCGGAGTAAAATTAGGCATTAGAACATTTGCCCCGCATCCTAAACCATCCATTCTGTAATCTTTATCCAAACTTCCTAAAGCAGTGGTTGCCGGAATATGGGAATTTTTAGTAACAATACGGGTTAAAGCTATTGTTTTCAGGGTAAGTAAGGCTTCACCTATATCCTGATTACTAAATCTTGAATCACCATGCGGGATAAAAGGCCCTATCCCGGTCATATCAAGGTCTCTTTCCTTAAAGAAAATAATATCATTAGCAATTATTTTTAAGGTTTGGCCAGGGAGTCCGACTATGTTTCCGGAACCTACCTGGTAACCCAACGTTTTTAAATCATCGAGGCATCTTATTCTATTATCTAAACTCATACCTTCATGGGCCGACTCATATAGCGCTTTATCCGAAGTCTCTATCTTAAGCAAATACCTGTCTGCTCCGGCATCCTTCCACAGCTTATAATCATCAAAGCTTCTTTCTCCAACAGAAAGAGTAATTGCCATATCAAATTTTGATTTTATCTCTAAAATTATATCCCTTAGCCATAAAACATCTATCCCTGAATCATCTCCGGACTGTAAAACTACGGTTTTAATATTTCTTGCTGCTAACAGCTCAACGCTCTTTAAAATCTCATCCTTTTTCATGCGATAGCGCTTAATTTTAAGATTATTTTTATTTAGGCCGCAATAAAAGCAATTCCGGATGCAAAAGTTAGAAAACTCGATAATCCCCCGTAAGAATATTCCCTCCCCGCAAAATTCATGCCTTACTAAATCGGCAAATGAAAAAAGCGTATTCAAATCGTCAGAGGATTCTAAAGAAAGGACTGATTCTAATTCGGCTGCTTCCGGTAAATCCGCCTCTTTAATTTTAGCTAATAGGCCCGTAAGTTTAAACATATTCATCCCTTACTCCTGAATCAACATGCGCGAAAAATAATTTTAGCCTCTCCTGATCAGATTTATCCAGCTCTCTAAAATACCGCTCAATCATCTTATGTCCTATAGCCTTAACTTTATCGGAAGAAAAATCATCAAGGTATTCCTTAAGGGTAATTAAAGCATTCATACTACACTTTCCTTTAATCGTCCCGGGTTTGGCTAACTGCATAAAAGCTTCGCCGGTTCTTTCCTTTCGGTAACAGGCAGCACAAAAACTGGGGATATAATCATGGTTTATCAAAGTTTCAACTATCTCATCTAAGCTCCGGTGGTCGTTTAAGGAAAACTGCCCTGTAGCGTCTTCTCTTTCCAAATCAGAATAACCTCCGGGTGAAGTACGCGATGCTGCGCTAATCTGGGAAACCCCCAGGCTTAAAAGCAAATCGCGCATCTTTGGAGACTCGCGCGTGGACATAATTATACCGGTGTAAGGCACAGAGAGCCGTAAGACTGCCACTACCTTCTTAAACTCTTCATCCGATAATTTATAGGGAGGATTAAGCGACATCTCTACGCCTTCAGCCGGCTCAATCCGCGGCACCGATATAGTATGCGGCCCGACATTAAAGCTTTTTTCCATATGTTCAATATGGGATAAAAGGCCTAAAGTCTCAAATTTATAATCATATAAACCGTATAACACTCCTATTCCTATATCATCTATCTTTGCAGTAAAAGCCCGGTCAATAGCATCTAGCCTGTTATCTGGATCACTCTTAGGGCCCTTTGGATGCATACGAAGATAGGTTTCATGATGATAAACCTCCTGAAAAAGCTGGTAAGTGCCTATTCCGGATTTTTTAAGTTTTTTGAAATCCTCTACGCTTAAAGGAGCGCAATTAACATTAACCCTTTTTATCTTATTTTTCCCGACCTCTGCGCTATAAATAGCCCTGACCGCCTCAACATAATAATCAATATTTTCCTTGCCTTGGGGCGCAGCTTCACCGCAAACCATCAGTATCCTCTTCTGGCCTTGCCTTAAAAGCAATTCAGTCTGACTTTTAATTTCAGATGGCGCAAGGGCTTTACGCTTAATCGAAACATTATCTGACTTAAACGCACAATACAAACAACTGTTTCTGCAGAGATTACTAATATAGAGCGGTGCAAAAAGCACTACCCTTCTGCCGTAAATTTTGTCCTTAACAAAACTTGCTGTATTAAAGATCTTTTGGATGTAAGCAGGGTCACTAACGGAAAGTAACGCGGCAGATTCCCTAAGGCTAAGCCTTTTAAGCAACTTAGCCTTATCGAGAATGCTATCGAGTTTCGCAGTATCAGTCTTAGCTTCACTAACAAGCAAATTATTTATTATATTCTGATCAATATACTTCATAGACTATTCACATTTACAGAGGCCGGATTTAACTGAAACTTGGGAAACTTTACCTAATTTTCCGGTTAAAGCGCCCACCTCATCGGTTGAAGCATTCACTATTAAAACTATTACGCTAAGATCCCTGAGTCAATGCATTTGTTAGTTGAGAATGGCAAAGGTCCTCGCGCCATTTTTTCCTAAATTCCAGGGGTAGAGGAATGTATCCC
>JAFGUY010000025.1 GCA_016938245.1 Candidatus Omnitrophota bacterium
CAAGCTGTCTCCCTGCAAGAAATTTGTCTTATTTTATCACATTAACCTTCTTTACCCAATATACGGGTGAAGATTATACCAGGAGGGGGCATGGAGATAAAAAATAAAATTAAAGAAGTATTGGTTAATCTGCTTAAAGTAAAACCTGAAGAGCTGAAAGATGATGTTGCCCTGCAGGATTCTATCGGTGTAGATTCAACTGAAATGGTTGAGTCGGTGATTGCCCTGGAGAAGGCTTTTAGTATCAAGCTTTCGCCCAAGGAGATTACTAAGTTCTCCACAATTAATGATATTGAGAGAGTTATTGTTTCTAAACAGTCTTAATTAAGTTATGCGGGTCCTGTCTTGGACTGTTTCTCGCTCGAGCGACCTCGCTCGAAATCAGCCCAAGCCACCCGCCACTATACATTTATGAAAATAATAGATTTAAGTTTACCGATTGATGAAACAGCCTTTGAGATGCATAAGGTTGATATTGAACGTATAACCCATAAAGCCGGAGTAGAGAAGTTTAATCGTGTGATTATGGGGAAAACCTTAAAAGGGAAGATAAGCTATGTCTTAGGCAAGAGAATCCTTAGGGCCTCTGACGTACCGGATGAAGAATTCCTATCTCTTGAGATAGTTCATTCTCCTGTGCATGTGGGTACGCATTTGGATTATTCATTTCATTATGGGACTAAATCCGAAGGAAGGGCCTCTAAAACCGCAGACGAAATACCATTGGAATATTGCTATCAGGATGCCGTACGCCTGGATTTGCGCCATAAGAAACCGGCAGAGTCAATAACAAAAGCGGATTTAGAACTGGCATTAAAAAACATTAATTATAATTTAAAGCCTTTAGATATTGTTCTTATCTGGACAGGGGCGGATAAATTCTATGGGACCCCTGAATATTTTACGGATTACCCCGGAGTTAGCATATCAGCAATTGATCTATTAATAGATAAAGGCATCAAAGTTTTTGGCACAGATACTATGGGCATAGACCGGCCCTATAAATTTATGCTTAAAGAGTTTATTGATTCAAAAGACCCGGCGAAGTTTTATCCCGCGCATTTTTACGGGAGGAAAAGAGAATTTATACACATAGAGAGACTGGGGAACTTAGAGAATCTGCCCGCTGCAACCGGATTTAAGATTGTTTGTTTTCCTGTAAGAATACGTAAGACCGGAGCTGCCTGGTCAAGGGTAGTCGCAATAATTTAGCGCTCTAAGCTTTGCCAGTAGGGACTGTCCTCGGACGGGGACTGTCCCACGACAAGATAAGCTTTGGGCTGGGAAATACGCAAAATAAGGAGGATCTAATGGGACATACGTGTAATTCGATTATAATTAACGCCCCGTATGATAAAGTATTTGATATCTCCAATGATATACCGCGTTGGACAGAGCTTTTCGGAAGCGAATATAAGAAAGCCGAAGTCATAAGCAAGGAAGGGGACAAGATCACCCTTCGCTTAACCGATAATGAAGATAAATCTTGGGTCTCCTGGCGACTTCTGTTTAAGGATAAATACCTTGCTTATGCCGAAAGGTATGAGCCGAAATTCCCCTTTAAGTATATGAAGATTATCTGGCTCTATACTCTAAAGCCGGAAGGGGTTGAGCTGACTTGGATTCAGCACTTTGAAATGGATGAAAAGGCTAAGTTTAATGACGCGCAGGTCGAAGGATTTATTAATAAACACTCTAAAGAGAACCTGCTTATTTTTAAGAGAGTAATCGAAAAATAAGCTAAACTTTGAAAAAAACAACTTTTGCTATTTTTTGTTTAGAAGGAGGGGTGCTTTCTTTTAATGTCGCTGCTGCCGCAGCGCTGATACCTTCTATAGCAGAAGAGTTTGCTCTTTCTCAATTCTTAGTTGGTAAGATTATCTGGATATATATGCTGACTTATGGCTTAGCGGCTTTTATCTATGGGCCACTGGTGCGTAAATTTGACGCGCGCAGAATAGAACTAACCTGCATATTCTTATTTTCTTTTACTAATCTTTTGACAGCTTTAGCAGGTAATATCAGTATTTTGTTTTTAGGCAGGTTCTTTATGGGATTATTCGGCGCCTCAGTCATACCGCTTGGGCTAATCTTAATCGGTAAGCATAAGGAAAAGGAAGACAGGGGTAAATACGTCGGTATGTTTTTCGGTTTTACTTTTATAGCTTCTCTTTTAGGATTATTTTTAAGCGGGTTGATTTATTGGCGGTGGATATTCTTAATACCGGCAATACTGGGTTTTGTTCTTTGGGGGGTAATGTATTATAATCTGCCTAGCTTTAAAGAGGATGCAACTGGTTTTAAATTTAATTATTTTAAAGCCTTTAGTGATAAAGCGGTTTTAAAGATACTAAGCTATATATTCCTGATTAGCCTTATTTATCATGCGGTACAGCAATGGTTAGGGGTATATTTCTCAACCCAGTTAGGCCTTAGGCAATTTACTATCAGCATGCTGATAACGCTGACTTCTTTAAGCGGGATATTTGGCGAATTCTTTGGAGGAATGCTTGCCGATTCAATCGGCAGAAACAAGACCGTAAATTTAGGCATAGCGCTTATGGTATTTAGTATTTTCTTGCTTATTTTTAAAGTCCCCTTAGCTGCGCTTGTTTTGATTATGATAATTTGGGGTTTAGGATGGACCTTTAACCACGCCGGGTTAGCTACTATGCTTACGGATTTACCGAAGGATTTCTTAAATGAAGTAGCAAGCTTAAATAGCGGAGTGCGTTTTGTCTCCGGAGGAATGGGGGTAAGTTTAGGTGGCTTGATTATGTCGAAAAGCTTTAGCCTCGGATTTATTGTTTTTGGAGCCGGGCTTTTAGTTTTATTGTTATCGAACAGATTAATTAAAATTAAATCACAGGGAGGCTAATTATGGGGCAGGAATTAAAAGGAAAGGTTGCAATTGTTACCGGGGCCAGCCGCGGGATAGGCAAAGCGCTTGCTTTAACCTGTGCAGGTTTGGGAATTAATATCGCTATTGCCGCGCGTCAGGAAGGCCCTTTAAGAGAGACAGCAGATGAAATCGCAGAGAAGTATAAAGTTAAAGTTCTGCCGGTTGCATGCGACGTGACAAAATTAGAGGATTTAGAGAACTTGGTTAACAAAACAAAGGAGAAGTTCGGCAAAATTGATATCCTGATTAATAATGCGGGGGTCTCCAGCCAGTATCCGTTTCCGGAGCAGCCGATGGAGGATTTTGAGAGGCTTGCGCATACAAATTACTTAGGGTATGTACGTTTAATCCGCCTGGTGATTAATGATATGATTAAACAAAAGTCAGGGGCAATTATAAACATGGTTTCAGGCTCTACGCTTTGCGATCCCTTGCCGAGAAACTTTATTGTTTATAGTTCTTTGAAGGTAGGCTTACGCGCATTCCTTAAAGGTTTGTTTTGGGAATTACGTGACTACGGGATTAAGGTAACTTCTCTTTTGCCCGGCGTAACTGATACGGATTTAACCGGTAAATTAAAAGAGGTAACGCAAGATACCTCCAGGCTTATGACCACCGAAGCAATTGAGAATGCGCTAAGGTTTGCTTTGACTATTCCGGTTAATGTTTGTCCTTTAGAGATAGCCATAATAAACCAGCAGACGCCTTGGACTGCTCCGGTCATACCTTTTAAACAGCAGCATCCGGATAAATGATGAATAAGAAGGAACTCAAAAATTTAAAGAAACGTTACCTGGTTTGGTTTTATAAAGATACCAAAGAAGCCTTAGATAAGGTTGACCGCAAGTTTACTCAAGTTGAGGTTGACCGCGTTATACTTAAGGAACTTAAGAGAAACAATAAAAACGGCGCAATCAGCGCATTTATAGATCAATTCGAGGAATATATAGCGAAAAAAGAGCAGGATGGTTTAAGCATGAAGTTTTCGGATAAGAAGCTAAAACCCGATTATGCTTTTCTCGTTGCTAAATTACGCGCCATTAGAAAGACAATCATAAAGGAATTAGGCAGAAAGACGCTTGAGGAGATTGATCTTCTTTATGAGATAGAGATGACTGAGCGCATATTAAGGAGCACGGAACATTAATGATAATCGACGCGCATAGCCATTGGTTGCCGGAAGAAATTATAATCAATGCCCATTTTTATAATAAGGGTTGGGGTGATGTTGACTCCCAGCTTAAAGCCATGGATGCGGCAGGTGTTAGTAAGGCAGTGCTTTCTTATCCGACATCCGACGCGCATTTAAAAATTGGAAGCATATCCGAAGTTGTGCGCATATTTAATGATAATGTAAGTAAAATAATAAAAAAATACCCGGACAAATTTATCGGCGCTGCCATCCTTCCAGTAGATCGTAAACAGGATATGCTTAAAGAGTTAAGCCGCGCAACCGAAGATTTAGGGTTTAAGGCAATCTCCCTGGCAACAAGCTATAACGGCGTTTATCTGGACGATGCAAGGTTTTTGGAAGTTTATAAAATAGCACAGAGCAAGAATATACCTATATTTGTTCATTCGCAGATTGTTAATCCCATTGGTTTTGAGCGGGTTAAGGACCCGCTTCTTACTCCCGTAGTTGAATACATCTTTGATACCACTATTTGTATCGGCAAGCTTTTAATGTCCGATATACTGCGTGATTATAAGGTAAAATTTATTTTTGGCTATTTTGGCGGAGTGACCCCGTTTTTAGCCGGCAGGTTTGATGCTACTTATCAGATGTTGCGCGGAGTAAATTTTGTCAAAGATTTAAAAGGTAACCCTACGGATTACCTGAAGAATATCTACGTGGATACAAGCGGTGATAAAACAAAAGCAAATTTTAGTGCTGCACTTGAATTATTAGGCGTAAAGCACATTTTGTGGGGAAGTGATTACCCGGCAAAAAAAGATATTTCAGGTGGTATTCAGGCAGTTAAAGATTTATCTATATCCGAAGAGGATAAAAAAGATATCTTAGGAGGTAATTTAGAAACAATATTAGCTCTTTAAAAGGTTTTGCGTCTGGCTTGGTTTAGAAATTAATCTGGCATGATTTCGAGCAAATTGAGCGAGAAACACGACAGATTAATAAACATAATAATAAGGAGAGTTGATGATGCGGATGCAGAAGGATGTACATTTGACAGGCAAGGATTTAACCGATATGGTGCAGCTTAGGCCGCAGGATGTGGGCAAGTATGCGATTGTGCCCGGGCCAAAGGATCGCCTCGAGACATTATTAAAAAAGATTGAGAATCCGGTTAAAAATTTTACCTTTATGGAATATTCCATGTATACCGGCACACTTAATGGGATAAAAGTTACTGCGATTAACGGGGGCAGATTTTCAACCGACACTTCAATTACTACGGAAGTTATGTGTAATGCCCAGATTCAGAATATTATACGGGTAGGTACAGCAGGATCTTTGGATGAAAATATCAAGGTCGGAGACATATTCGTAGTGGATGAGGTTATCCGCGGCGACGGAGTCACCCCTTACTATGTAAATAAGGATTTTAAAACAGTTGCCGGCAAAAAGATCGCTGATACTCTATTTGAGGTTGGGAAAGGAATGGGATTAAATATCCACCGCGGGAAAGCCTGGACAACGGATGCGCTTTTGCGCGAGACGCGCGAGATTGTTGAGGCAAAACGCAAGGATGGGGCCCGTGCTGTAGATATGGTATCGGCAACGCTTCTTACGATTTGCCAAACCTATAATATTAAAGCCGGGTCTATTTTAGCAATAAGCGATAATGTGGTTACAGGAGAGATGGGCTTTATGAATCCTGCTTATTATATGGCTGAGGCGAATTTAATTGCTATTGCCTTGGAAGTAGTAAAGAAATTAGAGGAGAAATGAGATTTTCACCGTTATTCTGGCCGATCAGGTTAAAAGGGAGCACCATTTATATCCTTGATGAGACGAGGTTGCCGCAGAAACTTGCCTATATAAAGGCGCGTAATTACAAGCAAGCCTGCAAGGCAATAAAGGATATGAAAACACGCGCAGCGGGGCAAGTGCTTTTGGTGATGTATATTTTTCTTCAGTTACTTAAACAGGGCAAAAGAAAAGAATTAGCAAGAGTTGCGTTAACGATTAATAAAACAAGGCCGACCTTATCATTTAAGTCTTTAACTGATATGGTTTTGGGCTGGTCAAAAAACAGAGTGCCTTTAGAAAAATGTTTACTAGGTTTTCTTGAGGGGTTAAAATATAGCCGGATTAGACAGGCAGAAGATGCAGCGAAATTATTAAAAAATAATGATACTGTTTTGACTCATTGTAATATAAGCGGGCTTATGCCTTTAATCGCGGATATCGCTAGCAAGCAGGGCAAATCCCTAAAATTCTTCGCTACTGAAACACGTCCGTATTTACAGGGCTCGCGGCTTACTGCCTGGGAGTTAAGAAGGGCGGGTTTTGACGTTACTCTAATTACTGATAATATGGTAGCTTCGGTTATGGCGCAGGGAAGGATAGACAAGGTAATCGTGGGAGCGGACCACTTAGCTTTAAACGGAGATATTGCCAATAAAATCGGGACATATCAGATTGCGGTTACAGCCAAGTATTTCAGGGTTCCTTTTTATGTTATTTGTCCTCCACCGTCGGATAAAAAAAGCGGCAAAGAGGTAAAAATAGAGATACGGCCGGATAAGGAAATGTTAGAATATCAGGGGTTAAGGCTTGCGCCGGTTGGCGCAAAAGGATATTACCCGGCATTTGACATAACTCCCTATAAATTAATAACGAAACATATCCGTATGGAGATTAAGAGATGATTTTTGGCAGAGAGAGGAAGTTAAAGAAAGAGATCGTAAAAGTAGGGCAAAGAATATACCAGGCCGGTTTAGCAGTGGCTAAATCCGGCAACATAAGCGCCAGGCTTGATAAGGGGCATATATTAATTACCGGTTCCGGAACATCTTTAGGTAATTTAAGGCATAAGGATATAGTTAAGGTTGATTTAGATTCCGGTAAAGCTCCAGGTGCCTTATCCCCAAGCTCTGAATTGCCCCTGCATAGCTTAGTTTATAAAAATTTTAATGTTTCAAAGGTAATCCATTGCCATCCTCCGTTAATTAACGGGTATTTTGCGGTTGCCTCTGATTTAAAAGCACTGACCTTTGAGACTAAGTTTTATTTAGGGAGAGTCCCGGTAGTAAAACAGGATACCCCCACTGTAACTAAGCCGGAGGAAGTTATACAGGCGCTTAAGGAAAACAGCCTCGTTGTCTTAAAGAATCACGGGGCAGTAGCAATAGCGGATGATTTTCTGGATGCCTTAAGTTTAATCGAAGCATTAGAGGAGGCAGTAAGGACAGCGGCAGTAGCAAGGATTTTTGATAAGAATATCCTCGATGATTTAGAAAGGGCGGTAAAAAGCGACCTTAATAAGAATATGGCCCTGCCGATGTTTTCTCCCGAGCATATTCAGGCAATCGTAGATTTGGTAAATCAAGATGAATTTATTGCTCAGAAAGGAAGCGAGCTTGATTTAACCGTAAAACTGGCTATTAAGCTGGACGGAAGCGATAAAAGCTACAGGTTTAATTTTGAAAAGGGCAAAATTTCCCGCCTGGATTATGACGCAGATGCCCCTTTTGTAATTTCCGCGCCTGCCGAAATCTGGGAGCAGGTGTTTTTAGGGAGATTGGATTCCTTTGTTGCCGTAACACAGGGGAAGATGAAGTTATCAGGACAGTTAGGGCAGCTTTCAAAGTGGTATGTGCCTTTTACCCGGCTCTTTGCTTTATTTAAGGAAGTAAGAATAAAATGAACTGTGCGCCATTATATATAAACGGAGAATTTGTTGAAACTAAGGATAAGCAAAATGTCCTTAATCCTTCTACTGGCAGAGTTATTGCGCAAGCTTCTTTAGCTTCAGAAAAGGAGATTAACCTGGCTATAGAGAGTGCCCGGAAGGCTTTTGATAGAGGAGATTGGGCAGGGTTGCCGTTTAAGGAGCGTAAAACAATCCTCTTTAAAATCGCCCAAGGCATTCTTAATAAAGCGGGAGAACTGGCGAAGACTGAAACAGAGAATACAGGCAAGCCTATAAAAGAGACGACCTTTATGGATGTGCCTTCATCTGCTAAGTCTTTTGAGCATATTGCTAATAATTTTGAAAGCTATCTTTCAGGAGAAACCTTAGATGTCGTAGAAGAATCAAGAGCGGTTTTGTTACGCGAGCCTATGGGGGTAATTGCTTTGATCGTTCCTTGGAATTACCCGCTTCTGATTGCCTCCTGGAAATTAGCTTCTGCCTTGGCTGCCGGGAATACCGTAATACTAAAACCTTCGAGTTTAACGCCTCTCTCTGCCCTTGAATTAGGCAAGATTATCCATGAGGCTGGGGTACCGGCGGGAGTAGTGAATATCATTAATGCAAGCGGCGCAAAAACAGGGCAACTCATTTGTTCTGATAAAAGAGTGGATATGGTTTCTTTTACCGGAAGCCTTGAAGTAGGTAAAGAGATACTGCGTTATTCATCGGCTAATGTAAAGAAACTACTTATGGAGCTAGGCGGGAAGTCTGCGAGCTTAATCTTTGCAGATGTTGATCTCGATACTGTAATTAACAGTTCTCTTTGTTCTATATTTCTAAACCAAGGGCAGATGTGTACGGCCATGTCGCGCATATTTGTGCAGAGTGAAATATATGATAAATTTGTGGATAGCTTTGTAAATAAGGCAAAAGCCATAAAGCTCGGGGCTTCTGACAACCATGAAACCCAGATGGGCCCTCTAATTACCGATAGCCAGCGAAAAAAAGTTATTGCCTATCTTGAAAAAGCTAAGGCAGAAGGTGCTAAGATATTATGCGGCGGCAGGATCCCGCATGACCCAGTTTTGAAAAACGGGTATTTCTTTGAGCCTACGGTTATTACCGGGGTAACTCCTAATATGCATATATTCAAAGAAGAGGTTTTTGGGCCTGTAACAATAATTGCCAAGTTCTCCGGACCTGATCAAGCTGTGGCGCTTGCGAATAATTCCGATTTTGCATTAGCGGCCTGCATTTTTAGTCGCAATTTAAGCCTTGCTGAAAAAATGGCTTCAAGGATTAATGCCGGTACGGTATGGATAAATACTTACGGTATGTTTTATAACCGGCTTCCTTACGGCGGTTTTAAACAGAGCGGTTTTGGTAAGGAGCTTGGAAGAGACGGTTTCCTGGAATATACGCGCCTTAAAAATGTGATCATAGATCATTCTCCCGAGGGAAAACCGCTGGTCAATTATTGGTACGGTTTTTAACCTATTATGCTTAGAACTTTTCTTTCCGTAGGAATCTGGGTTTACGACATAATATTAACTATAGTGCTTTTCTTTGTAGTTTTATTTTTTTGGGTAGTACTTTATCCTTTTGATAAAAAAATGAAGGTTGCTCATAGACAGTGTTTCTGGTGGGCGGATGCCGTTATCAGCCTCAATCCTTTCTGGAAGATAAATGTCGCAGGTCGCGATAATATAGACCATAACAAAACCTATGTCGTAATTGCCAACCACGAGAGCATGGCAGATATTGTCGTCCTTTATAAGTTAAGGATGCAATTCAAATGGGTTGCCAAAGAGAGCCTATTTAAAGTCCCTTTTATCGGCTGGTGCCTTTCTCTTACCCGGCATATAAAATTAGCCAGAGGCGAATATTCAAGCATCAAGAAAGTCTATCGGGATGCGGCAGAATGGCTTCGTCGCGATATGTCGGTTTTATTCTTCCCTGAAGGAACGCGAAGCGATACTGATGAAATGAATGTTTTTCAGAACGGCGCATTTAAGCTGGCAATAAAAGAAAGAAAACCGGTTCTTCCTGTTTGTATCAAAGGCACGCGCGGTGCTATCCCTAAAGGCAGTTGGGTATTTAAATCTAAGGTTTTAGTAAGCGTTACCGTGCTGCCTCCCATTGATACAAATATTTTTAATTCGGCTGATTTCGGGAAATTGAAGGATATGGTTTTTAATAAGATTGACAGTGAAAGGAAATAGCCCATGAATACCTATATTCTGCTTTTGCAGTGTAAGGACCAGAAAGGGATAGTGGCTAAGGTATCTGGCTCTATATTTGAGGCAGGGGGAAATATTGTTTCTTTAGACCAGTATTCTTCTAACCCGCAAGGCGGGCATTTCTTTATGCGGGTTGAGTTTACGCTTAAAGGAAAAGCGTACGATAAGAATAAATTAAAAGAGGGATTAGATGCGGTTGCCGGATATTTTAAAGCCAAGGCAGTGCTGTATGATAGAGATGAGCCTTTACGTATGGGCGTACTTGTTTCTGGCCCCGATCATTGCCTGGCCGAGCTATTGTATCTTTATAAAAGAGGAGAATTAGCGGTAAAGATTCCTTTTATAATCAGTAATTTCGCCGGCCACCGGAAGCCGGCAAAGCAGCATAATATACCTTTTTATTTTATACCGGCAAATAAGAATAACCGGAGAGAAAAAGAGATATTGCGCCTTGTGAAAGAAAAAACTGATTTTTTAGTTTTAACCCGGTATATGCTTGTATTATCTTCAGGTTTTATTAAGTCTTATGCCAAGGATATTATTAATATACACCACGGCTTTCTCCCTTCTTTTAAAGGCAAGAATCCTTACCAACAGGCCTTAGAAAAAGGGGTAAAGATAATCGGGGCAACCAGTCATTTTGTCAACGACAGGCTTGACGCAGGGCCGATTATTACCCAGGAAGTAGAGCAGATATCCCATAAAGACGATTTAAAGTCGCTTATGTTAAAGGGGAGGAATTTAGAGAAGAGGGCCCTTTCCGATGCTTTGCGCGCTTATATTGAACATAGGGTAATCAGATTTAAAGACAAGACCGTCATATTCTAATGAAAAGAATACATAAAATTATAATCTGGGTTATCGCTGTAATAATAACAGTATTTATTTTCCTTAACCTGACTATACCCTTCTTTGCCAAGAAGATAATAGTCGATAAGATAGAAGAGAGCTTTAAGGTGAAAGCGAGCCTGGGGGGCTTAAGCATTACCCCTCCTTTATCAATTAATCTTACTAACCTTGAAATAGACGGTTTATTTAAAGCTGACCGTATTTCGGTTTCACTTAATATTTTAGGAATTTTTGCCGGTAAGATTGTCTTAAGCGGAGTAACTTTAATTAACCCGGTTATTACCCTTGAGCAGTCAAGCTCAGGCAAGCTTAATATACCCCAATTTGAAGCTACCGGAAAACAACCCCCCGTATATATAACCGGGTTTTCTTTAAGAAACGGCAGGATTATATTTATTGATAAGAAAGCTGATATAAAGGGGTTTAAGGTTATACTAAGCAGGATAAACGCGGATATCTCTAAAGTAGCGTTGCCGCTTACTTCCCTTAAGACCAATTTTAGGGTTTCAGCAGATTTTCTTAGAGCCAACGAGTCAAAAATAGGGGATATTATTTTTACCGGTTGGGTTGACTTTGCCCCCAAGGATATGGACGCAAAACTTAATTTACGTGATTTAGATATAACATATTTCTCTGCTTACTTCGGTGATTTTATCTCTGAGAAAGAGCTTCTTTCGGCAAAATTAAATATTCAAACTGCATTTAAGTCCAGGAATAATGATTTAGAAGCCCTAACCAATTTTAAACTTTCGGATTTAATTTATGCCGAAGGCAGAGAAATGCTTTTAGAGGGGCATTCCCTGAACCTTGCTAAATCTGCTTTGGATTTCTTTACCGATACAGACGGAAACCTTATTCTGGAATTTAAGGTTAAGACTAAATTAGATAACCCCAGCATTAGCATCGATGAGCTTAAAAAGATAATTCTTCAGGCAGCCGCCAAAAATCTCGTAAGACAAAGACCCGAAGACCTGATTAAGAAGGTAAGCGATAATATCGAACAGTTTAAGGATTTCGGAAAAGAAATGAAGAAGTTATTCAAGGAGAAGAAATAATGGATGCAGGTAAAACAAAGTCGCTTCAGAATATCGAGAATAAAATGGCTTCGCTGGAGGAAGGCTCTTTGCGCTACCACGTATTAGAGAGCGTTAAGAATTTCAAATCTTCCTGGATTGAGCTCGGTCGTTCGCTTTACTCGGTATATAAAGATAAAATTTATAAAGAGTGGGGTTTTGCTACTTTTGATGCTTATACTGCCAAAGAAATAGGGATTAGAAAGCCTACGGCAATGAAACTTTCACGCTCGTATTTCTTTCTTGAGAAGGAGGAACCGGCGTATTTAAGGGACGCTTATACTGAATCTGCAGATGCCGCTAAATTGCCAGGCTATGAGGCAATTGATTTATTACGTAAGGCCAGGGGCAAGAAAACCCTTGATGACGAAGACTACCGTAAATTAAAAAAAGATATTTTTGAAAACGGCAAGGATACACGAGAAATAAAAAGAGATTTAACTGCTTTGATTAGAGAGAGACAGGAATTAGAGCCCGAAGAAGCCTACAGAAAAAAACGCGTGTCTATGCTAAGGAGATTTTTGGGAAGCTTAAAGAGCTTAAAGTAGGAAGCCGAAATTTCGCATCTTTTGCCCGCTCCTATTGAGTTACGTAAAAGTAATGGAAATGAACCCTTAATTGTGCTATCATGGTTCCATGAGACCTCATGGAACCCAGAAAGA